>JAEZVQ010000160.1 GCA_023420745.1 Actinomycetes bacterium | reverse complement strand
ACCCAGCGTCACGTGGGCGAGTGTGTGCCCTTCCACGTGACGCTGGGTGACGACTCCCGGAACCGGAGATTCGATGAGTGAGGCGACGGGAAAATTGCTGTTGGCAGCGACGCGCACCGTCCGTCCTAGGGCTTGTGCTTGCGCGGGTGGAAGCACTTTGATCCACGCTCCCGGCACCCCGCCAGCCTCATCACTGTCGGCTCGAATCATTGCCCGTCGAGTAGGACGATACACCACGGGTGTCAGTGCCAACACGGGCGCATCGACAACGGTCGACACCGCAGTCGGGTCGGTTGCCCAGGCGAGACCGGGCAGATGGGGATCGTGCGGTATCGCCCACACGTGGATCAATAGGTTGGGATCGATTGCGGTGGCGCGCACCGCGCGCGTCGTGGGGGTAGACCTGAGGTGTTCAGTGGAAGCCACGGTGGTGACGCCAAGTCGTTCCTCACCACATCGAAGCGTCACAGCGAAGCGCACGCTCACGGCACCTGAAGGACGATGGTGGACGCCCTCGACACGCCAGGTCAGCACAGTGGAGTCAGCGAGGTCGCGAAGGTGCCCTCCCCTATCGACTCGCGCCGGCGCGCACCCAAGCGCAGTATGAATCAGGGGGAGCGCCGCCGTTGTGGTGAGATAGTTGACGATCTCGCGCGGGTTCGCTGCACTGGTTGGGGTCATCACCGTCAGTGTAGCGACAGCACAGCGACACGGTAGCGCCCCGGTCGCGCGAGAATGACCAGTTGATTGAGCGCAGGGTGTGCTCAGTTATCGTTTCGTGGAACACTTGGCCTATGAGAAATCTCGCCGCCCTACCGAAGGCGCATCTCCATCTCCATTTCACCGGGGCAATGCGCCCGGAAACAATGGTTGAGGTCGCACAGGAGCGCGGCGTACGACTGCCGGCACACCTGCTCGAAAATGATCCGCTCACCGTCCCGGCGGATGCGCGCGGGTGGTTCCGTTTTCAACGCTCATACGACGCGGCACGCTCTCTCGTACGTTGCGAAACGATGATGCGTCGCCTCATCCGTGAAGCGGCCGAGGATGACGCTCGCGAAGGTTCGGTGTGTTTGGAACTCCAGGTCGACCCCACGTCATACGCGCCGTGGGTGGGGGGGATTACTCCCGCGCTCGACATTATCTGCGACGAGGCGCGGATCGCCTCGAAAGCCACCGGCGTGCACGTGGCAATCATTGTGGCGGCGTCGAGGATCCGCCACCCCCTCGATGCGCGCACGCTCGCACGTCTCGCGGCACGCTACGCAGGTGACCAGCCCGGTGACGTTGTCGCTTTCGGTCTGTCGAATGACGAGACCGCGGGGGAAACCTCCCAGTTTGCGCCCGCTTTTCGCATTGCTCGTCGTGCTGGGCTTCCCGGTGTCCCCCACGGTGGCGAACTGCTCGGCCCCGACCACGTGCGCGAAGTGTTGACGCATCTCAAGCCGGTGCGAATCGGTCACGGTGTGCGTGCCGCTGAGGATCCGCAGCTGCTGTCGATCCTCGTCGACTGCGGTGTCGCCTTTGAACTGTGCCCGACGTCCAACGTGTCACTCGGTGTGTACCACGATCTCGATGCGGTGCCGTTGCGACGTCTCGTCGACGCGGGGGCTCGCGTGGCACTCGGCGCCGACGATCCACTCCTTTTTCGTTCACGCCTCCTCGACCAATACGCGTTCGCGCGTGCCGCCGGCTTCGACGACCGTGCCATTGCCCAGCTGGCGCGAGCCTCGATCGACGCGTCCTTCGCGCCCGATCACGCCAAACGTCAGTGGCATGCCGGTATCGACCGGTGGCTTGAGGAACCAACTGCGAAAGGTCAGCAATGAGTGAGGGCTTCGACGTCGACGACGTGACCTACAGTGTGACGAACTCCGTGGTGGCGATTGACTCCACCCTGGTGCGGATCTTTCGCTACCGCCGCGATCTGCGCACCAGTGGCGAACCGACCTTCGTCCTCGTCCACGGTATCGGAGTGTCATCGCGGTATTTCGAGGATCTCGCCCGCCACCTGGTGACGGTCGGCGACGTCATCACCCTCGACCTCCCCGGTTTTGGACGCACGCCGAAATCGCCGCAGACGCTCTCGATTGCGGGCTTCGCGGCCATCGTCCACGCAGCGATTCGCTATGAAGGGATTGAGGATCCCATCGTCATCGGCCATTCCATGGGCGCCCAGGTGGTGACGGAACTCGCTGCGCGCGACCCGAAAATGGTGCGACGCCTGCTCCTCATCGGTCCGCCCGTCAACGCGATGGAACGCTCTTTCCCCGTGGTGTCGTGGCGCTTCCTCCAATCGTCATTCCACGAGCCTCTCGGCGTTGCCCTGTTCGCTGCCAGCGCCTACGCTCACTGCGGCATAACGTGGTTCTTGCGCCACGTTCCCGGCATGGTCTCCTACCCGATTGCCTCGCGTCTCGAAGCGACGAAGGCACGGGTGACCTTGGTGCGGGGCGAATTCGACTACATCGCGCCGATGCGCTGGTTGGAAGATTTGCGTAACTGCGCCGAGGACGCCTCCGGCGTGATCGCTCAAGTCATTGAGGTGAGCGACGGTGCGCACTCCGTCATCGTCAAACATGCCGACACTATCGCTCGCCTCGCCATCGAACTCGCGAGGGAAGAGCCGTTGGCTTCACTCGCATCCCACCAGCCGTTGACCTCAGCGCTTGCGGCGACACCGACGACTGCCTCCTCCTCATCCCAGTCTCCTTCGCCCGAAGTGCCAACTGGTGAACGACCGGCGCGAGTGCGCCCATCGTTGCCGCGACGCGCGTCGATCACCATCCGCGACTGGATGACGGCGGGGGCACTCAACGTTGAGTATCGTCTCGCCCCGAGGCTTCGCCAACTCGGCTCGCGCATATCGACGCGAGTGGCGACTCGGGCGGCAACTCGCGTGGGAACACGCGCGCACGCGACAGTGGAACCGACAGATTCTCCTCGCGACGGCGATCACGCGGCGCCACTCGATGCCGAACACTCACCGGCACCTGCTTCCCACCGTCCAATCGCGCTCCTTTTGCCCGGCGTGTATGAGTCGCACCGGATGCTCAATCGTTGGACTCGCGCTCTCGACGCCGACGGCTGGGATGTGCGCTTCGCGCCTGACTGCGACCCGATGTTTGGGCCGGTTCCACTGCTCGCACGCCGCGTGGAACGCGTGCTCATGGACAGTGATGCCACCGATGTCGTGATCGTGGCACATTCCAAGAGTGGGCTCGTCGGCAAGTACGTGATGTGCGGTTCCCAAGGGTGGCGTATTCGCTCGATGGTGGCGGTGGGAACCCCGTGGGAGGGTTCGTCGCTGGCGCGGTTGACACCGACAATCTTGCAGCTGCGCGATCTCGTTCCGGGTGATCCGGTGATTAATCAGCTCAGTCAGCGCGTCGATGTCAACCATCGGATTACCTCGATTCATGGACGGTGGGACCCCAGCGTCCCATCGGGATCGTGGCTGGATGGTGCCGAGGTGGTGACCATCGACACCGATGGGCACAACCGGCTGCTCACGTCACCGGTCGCAATCGACGCGATCGTTCAGACCATGCGCCAGCATCGCTCGGCATGAGCGGTGACAGATGCGCCGCCAGCGCTGATATTGCGCGGCTCGTGTCCCCCCACGGGCACGCTTAGACGGTCACGCCAATGCACACCGGTTCGGGGTGGAGTTCGACACCGAAACGGCGGTGAACACCGTCGCGCACCGCGCGCGCCAAGCGAACCACGGATTCAGTGCGGGCTCCCCCACGATTGGTCAGCGCGAGGGCATGAACTGTTGACAATGTGACACTACTGTCGTCATCGAGGTGGAACCCCGGGGCAAAACCCGCGTGGTCAATGAGCCACGCGGCCGAAGTCTTCACCTGGTCGTCACCGACGGGGAAACGCGGTGCGTCCTCGGGAAGGAGGCGCGCTTGCTCAGCGGTGAGAATCGGATTGGTGAAGAACGAGCCAGCCGAGTACGTGTCGCGCTCCTCATCGTCAAGCACCATGTGTTTGCCTCGACGCAGGTCGAGGACGGCATCGCGAACCGCTCGCGCATCGACACGCTGCCCAACCTCAACGCCGAGTCGGTTCGCCAGCTCACGATAGAGCACCGGCGCCGACAGTGTCGAGCGGCGGGTGTGGAACTCGACTTCGAGGACAATCCAACGCGGGCTTAGCCCCCACGCGCGCCCGCCGCCAATGGACGGGTCGGTCAGTGACTGTTTGAGCAGCGACGTGCGGTAGCCGAGTGCGAGATCGGCGTATGCCAGCGTGCGCCGGCGCCTCTCCAGACGATCCCACACGCGAACGGAGGACAGCACTTCGGACACCTCGTGACCGTAAGCACCGATGTTTTGCACCGGCGCCGCGCCGACTGTGCCAGGAATCCCAGACAGCGCTTCAAACCCCAGCCACTCCCCTTCGATGGAGGCAGCCACGAGGTCATCCCATGACACGCCAGCCGCGGCGCGGATCACCACACCACCGCAGGAAGTGTCGTGCACCACCTCGATTTCCCGGCGCGTATTGCGCACGACAACACCGTCAAATTCCGCATCCGAGACCACCATGTTGGAACCGCCACCGAGGACGAGAACCTCGTGCCCCTTCTCGTCCGCCGATAGAATCGCGTCAATGAGTGCGTCCTCGTCGTCGCTAACGCACCAGGTTGTCGCCTCACCGCCGATGCCGAAGGTTGTCCAGTCGCGGAGCTGGCGCGAGCGGGGCTCGTGCTGGCGATGGGAGGGCACCGTCGCGACTGGTTGCGGATTGACAGGCGGATGGTTGACCTGACAGCTGGTGTCGTCGGCGTGGGAGGACAGTGAGATGATCGGTCGTTGCCCAAGCGTGGCCATGTGATGCCTCCCCGACGTTTCGCACGTCAGCGGTTGAGTGGTTCAGTAGTCGTATTTCAGTGGTTTCGTCTTAGTGTATGTCGCGCCCTTCGCGCACCGTCGGGGTGAGGATGGTGGCGACCACCACCGGGATGACGATGACGGCGAGCGCGCTGCGGTATCCGACGTGCTCGGCAATGTAGCCCAAGGTCGGCGGTCCGGCGAGGAATGCCGTGTAGCCGATGGTAGAGAGGACGGACAGTCGTGCTGCAGTCATCGCGGGGTCGCGCGACAGTGCCGCTGCCGCGGCGGGGAACCCGAGCGCTGCACCGATTCCCCAGCCGGCGACACCGATCAGCGCCAGCGGCCACCAGGGGGCGAATGCAAAGAAACTGACGCCGATGATGGCGCAGATGAGGCATCGGCGCAGAAGCGCTGAGTTTTCCACGCGTTGACGCAGCCGCGGTGCGACGATCCGCGTCGCAGTCACCACGATGAGGAAGAAGCCGAGCGTCGCTGTCGCCCAGTAAGCGGGTGCGTGGAATCCATCGATCATCGCCAACGCCAGCCAGTCATTCGCTGCGCCTTCGAGTAGCCCCGTCGCGAATGGGATGAGGGAGATGAGGATCGTCAGGCGTTCACGCCAGGCACGCCGCGTACGTGCGGTAGCACCCTCGGTCGATGCGGCGATTTCGCCGATCACCGTGTCGGGGATGAATCCCGCGGTCGCGTAGATCATCAGCGGCACGGTGATGACGAGGACGAGGATGAAATGAACCACCACGGGGATCGTCAGCGCAATCATCAAGGCGCCAAGAAGTGCGGCTGAGACGGTGCCGAATGAGAATGCCGCGTGGTACCAGGGCAGGCGTACTTTTCGCCCGAGAACCTCGACGTAGCCGCTCTCGATATTCATCGTCGAATTCCACAACCCAGCCCCCGACTGTGCCACGAACAGCGAGACAGCGAGCCCCCATGGTGATCTCGCCGCGTAGGACACGATGACGAGCGTGAGACCGAGAGCCCAGATCGCGACACATATGAGAACCGAGCGTTTGACGCCGATCTTCGCCACCACCGGCCCGGAAAGCACCAGCCATGCCGCGGATCCGAGCGCGCCAACGAAGAGGATGTGCCCCATCTCAGTCGGTGAGAGTTCGAGGGTGTCGCGAATAGTGGGGATGCGAGACAGCACCGAGGCGACAGTAAAACCGGCGAAGAAGAAGGTGACGAGGGTGGCGCGTACCGCGCGTGCAATCATCGGAGAGTGAGGGTCAACGGCGTTCATGGCACAACGGGATTAGAG
>JAEZVQ010000099.1 GCA_023420745.1 Actinomycetes bacterium | reverse complement strand
AATCAAGGTGGCTATCCTCCCCAAAATACGCAGTGACGGTGCGAATCTGGGCATCGCTGCCCGGAACCATCCGTTGCGCGACGAGTTCCCCGGCATAGCCGGCATCCGCGCACAGCCGCACGATGCGGTGCAGGTCAGCAGCGTCGGCGGCAAAAAACACCTTTTCTTTCCCGTCAAAATCGAGCGGGTCATAGAGGGAAGCATCGGCGGGCTTGACCACTACCGGCCACCCAAGATGGTCAACCGAGGGGATTGTCTCCTCGTGGGTGTCGATTATCACCGTATCTGGGTGACCGATCCCCGCTGACTGACACAGCTCAGCGAAGCGCGCTTTATTGGTCAGGCGCGCCAGCATGTCGTGCGGCGCATGCGGGTGAACTATCCGAGAGTCGAGTTGTGGAGTGAGTCGAGAGAGGAATTCGACATAAATATCGAAGGACGACAGTACTAGGAGGGGGGAGTGATCGCGTGCCGCAATGGTGTTGAGCTCGTCGCGCACGACATTGATGTCGCCGAGGCGTGGCTCGTAGCGAATCGACCATGCTTTGGAATCCCCATGGATTGGTAGCGGTGCGGCGGCAAGCACCGAGGCGCGAACACCGAACGCCTCATAAAAGGAACGAGCCTGAGATAGCCCACCAATATCACCGCCGAGAACGACCACGCGAAACGGGTTTCCGGCGGGGGAGAGTGCCACCTGCGGGTACCACGAATCATCAGCCGGGGTCACTGAGGGGTAACGCATTTCGCGAAGACGCTCGCGCGCGTGGTTCATCAGTGCGCGTGCCGATGTGATAACAGAGGGCATCTCGACTGCTCCTGACATTCGGGGTAGAAGCCCGCGGGCGGCGGGCTAGAAGTAGTAGGGGAACGGTGACCAATCGGGTTCGCGCCTCTCGAGGAAGGCATCGCGCCCCTCCTGAGCCTCATCTGTCATATAGGCCAGGCGAGTTGCCTCACCGGCGAAGACCTGCTGTCCAGCAAGCCCATCATCGGCAAGATTGAAGGCAAATTTCAGCATGCGGATGGCCTGAGGAGATTTCGAGGCGATGATACGCGCGTAGTCGAGGACTCGTTCCTCGAGTTCGGCGTGCGGCACCGCTTCGTTGACCACGCCCCACCGCTCAGCATCGTGAGCGTCGTAGCGGCGGGCGAGGAAGAAAATCTCACGCGCCCGCTTGTCGCCCACCTGACGAGCCAGCAGGGCGGAGCCGTACCCCGCGTCGAAAGAACCGACATTCGCATCCGTTTGCATGAACTGTGCATGTTCGATGGATGCTACCGACAGATCACACACGACGTTAAGGGAGTGCCCGCCGCCCGCTGCCCAACCTGACACCGCGGCAATGACGACCTTCGGCATGGTACGGATCAGGCGTTGCACTTCGAGGATGTGGAGGCGCCCAGCACGTGCCGGGTCAATCTGTTCGCGCCGTGTCGAGGTGGGCGCGTTGTCGCCAAGGTCGGTACTTTCATAGCGGTAGCCATCTTTGCCTCGGATGCGCTGGTCACCGCCGGAACAAAATCCGTAGCCACCATCGCGAGGGGAAGGGCCGTTACCCGTGAGGATCACCGCCGCCACATCCGAGGTCATGCGCGCATGATCGAGACAACGGTAGAGCTCATCGACCGTGTGCGGGCGAAATGCGTTGCGCAGGTCGGGACGGTCAAAGGCGATGCGTACCACGGGGAGATCAGCTCCAGCAGGACGCCCATCGACTGTCCCGCGAGAAATCCCGCGATGATAGGTGATGTCAGTGAGGTCGAACCCCTCGACCTCACGCCAGCGCGTCGGGTCGAAGGTGTCGGAAACATCGGGACGAGCGCTCATTCTTCCATTTTACGAGCGCTTCCACCATGCTTGAGCCGTGTTGTGCAGGATGTCAACATGTAGGCAATTCTGTAGCCAAAGTGTCGGGAAAGAATGTGAGATTTCAGCAGTTCGTATCTCAAATTCTGGAGCGAATAGCCAAATTGTGATTCGATACGGCATGATTTTACTTGTCCTTTTATCGATATGAGCTTCGAGGAGAACCACGTGAAATACATGCGGTTCATTGCAGGCGTCGCCGCCCTGTCACTGTTTGTGACACCGACGGCAGCGATGGCGGCGCCCGTGGTGGGAGATGAATCTCCTGCGCCGACCCCGTCGGTGACGAACGCCGACAAGATGGCAGCACTGTCCGGCGAGAAGGAACGCCCCGCGGCGGATTCTGAAATCGTCAAAGTCATGGTCATGCTTGCCGCCCAGCCCGACCAGCCTGGCAACGAACTGGGCAACCTTGCTAAAGTTCAGGATCTTGCCGACCAGATCGCCGACAAATATCAGGCGACAATTGACCGTTCATTCGGTTATCTTGTCGCTGGGTTTTCCGCTGAAGTTCGACGCGATCAGATTGCTGATATTGCTGCAGAAAAAGGCGTAGCAAGCGTTCAACCCGTCAAGATGTACTACCCGACAATGGACACCGCGGCACAAATGACGCAGTCAATCGCCGCTCGCGGGTCATTCGATGTCGACGGTGCGGGGATGGTGGTGTCGATTATCGATACCGGCATTGACATGCAGCATCAGGACATGCGATTGGACGATGGTGTTGCGACGAAGCTTCAGCCACAGCCAGGATTCACCGCAAAGGTTCCCTACGGCTACAACTTCGCTGACGAAAACACCGAGGTTAAAGACACGACATCGTCCCAGCACGGGATGCACGTCGCGGGTATCGTTGCTGCCAACGGTGGCGCCGATGCTTCGATTTCAGCTAACGGTCGCATTAACGGTGTGGCGCCAAATGCTCAGCTGCTCGCGATGAAGGTCTTTTCTAACGACCCCAGCAAGCGTGGTGCGTCCGGTGATGACATCATCGCCGCCATCGAAGAGTCAGTGAAGCGCGGTGCCGACGTCATCAATATGTCGTTGGGCTCTGCCAACGGGTTCACCAGTGAGAACGTGGGTGAGCAGCGCGCAGTGGCAAACGCGATCAAAGCCGGTGTTGAAGTCGTGATTGCTGCCGGCAATGATGGTCTGTCCTCATCGCCGAGTGGGGATACGACGGATGCTTTTGATGCACTTGATGACGGGGCTGTCGGTGGACCATCTACTGGCGTATCCGGATTGTCTGTTGCCTCGATTAACAACACGATGGTCAGCCACACTCGTGGTGAAGCGGTGATCGACTCTGATC
>JAEZVQ010000008.1 GCA_023420745.1 Actinomycetes bacterium | reverse complement strand
CCATGTAGGAGTTCGGACCGGTGCCGAGCACCGACAGCAGACCGACTTCAGCGCCGACTTCACGTGCCGCAGCCAAGCCGATAAAGCCGCCGCCAGGGCTGGCCGTCACCGAGCGTGCCAGCACCATTGACCCGCGTGCTGGGAGTTGCGAGATCGTGGTGGGGAGGTTGAGTACCACCGGATGGGTTGACAAGAAACGTCCCACGATGTCCTTCGTTCTGCTGTCGAGTGGAGTAAGTCGAGTGGAATGCGTCGGGTGGGTGTTGTGCGCCCCGCCGGCTGAGCGGCGCCGTTACTGGTCGACGACGACGGGCACGATCATCGGCCGGCGGTGCAGTGTCTTCGCTGCCCATCGCCCAAGGACCCGCCGCATCGCCTGCTGACACTGGTAGGTGTCGGCTTCGTCTTTTTCAACCGCGCTCGCCAAGGCGGCGGTGACGTCGTCAATGATGGTGTCGAACACCGCGTCATCCTCAGCCATCCCCACGGCTTTAATCGTCGGCCCCGACAAGATCATCTGGTGGTCGAGGTCGACAACTGCATAAGCCGAAATAAAGCCTTCCTGACCGAGTGTGCGCCGCTGGTCGAGTTCGTGTTCGGAAATCTCACCGATCGAGTGACCGTCGACGTACACGAAATCGCAGGGCACAGCGCCGACAATGCGCGCCTCCCCGTCAACGAGGTCGACGACGACGCCGTCCTCGGCGATGATAATCCGCTCGGGATCGACACCGGTTTTTTCCGCCAGCGCCCCGTTGGCGATGAGGTGGCGGATCTCTCCGTGAATCGGCATGACGTTCGCCGGTTCGACGATGTTGTAGCAGTAGAGCAGCTCGCCGGCCGCCGCATGCCCGGACACGTGGACTTTGGCATTGGCCTGATGGACGACGGTGGCGCCGAGCTTCGTCAACCCGTTGATCACCCGATACACGGAGTTTTCGTTACCGGGGATGAGCGAGGAGGCGAACACCACGGTGTCCCCCTCGCCAACCGTGACGAAACGGTGTTCTCGGTTGGCAATGCGTGCCAGCGCCGCCATTGGCTCACCTTGGGATCCGGTTGCCATGTAGACGCGCCGGTTCTCGGGGAGTTCAGCAATATCTTTGGACGACACCACCAGCCCTTCGGGGATGTCGAGGAATCCAAGCTCGTCAGCAATGCGCATATTGCGTTCCATCGACCGCCCAATGAGGCACACGTGCCGCCCAGTATTTTGTGCCGCGTCGAGAACCTGCTGGACGCGGTGGACGTGGGAGGCGAACGAGGCGACGACGATTTGCCCGGTGGCGCGTTCAAACACGGATTCGAGAACGGGACCGATCTCTACTTCGGCGGTGACGAATCCGGGCACCTCCGCGTTGGTCGAGTCGACGAGGAACAGATCGACGCCTTCTTCCCCAAAACGGGCAAAGGAACGCAGATCGGTGATGCGACCGTCGAGGGGCAGCTGATCCATTTTGAAGTCACCGGTAATCAGCGCGGTGCCCGCGATCGTGCGGATGAATACCGCGAGAGCGTCAGGAATCGAGTGCGTCACCGCGACGAATTCGCAGTCGAAGGCTCCGAGTGTCAGCCGCTCGCCTTCACTGACCACGGTGAGGGAGTAGCCCTCAATGCGATGTTCGCTCAGTTTCGGTTCGAGGAAGGCCAGGGTGAGTTCTGAACCGTAGATCGGGATGTCGGGGCGGTGTTTGAGCAGGTAGGGCACGGCGCCGATGTGATCTTCGTGCCCGTGGGTGAGGATCAACGCCTCGACGTCGTCGAGCCGGTCGAGAATCGGCGTGAAATCCGGGAGGATGAGATCGACGCCGGGATGCGTATCTTCGGGAAAAAAGACCCCGCAGTCGACGAGGAGCAGCTTCGATTCGACCTCGAAAACCGTCATATTTCGCCCGATTTCCCCCAGTCCGCCGAGCGGGGTGATCCGCATGGCGCGAGGGTCGAGTGCGGGTGGTTCGTCGAGTTCGTCGAATGATGGCAACATGAATCCAATTGTGCCACGTTCGCCCGAGCCGAGCACCGGTGGGGCTAGCTGCGGATCGCGTCGTCGCCAATCCTCACCGTCTTACTCACCTCACCGTCCGCCAACCTCACTGCACCCGCCGTGAACCTGGTCAGCGACGGCGTCGAGGGCAGCGTCGATCGTGGCACGCTGGCGAGCGTCGAGCGCGACGAGCGGTAGTCTCACGGTGTCGGAGGCGATGAGCCTGAGTCGAGCCACCGCGTATTTTGCGGCGACGGCACCTTGTCCCGTCCCCATGATGGCGTCGACGAGGGGGCGCATCTGGCGGTGGATCGCGCGTGCGTGAGCGAGGTCCCCGCACGCCACCGCATCTGCCATGGCGCGGTATGCCGCGGGGGCGACGTGCGCGACGACTGAGACCACACCGGCGGCACCGTGGGTGAGGAAGCCGAGGTTGAGCCCGTCATCCCCGGAGTAGTAGGTCAGCCCCGTGCGTTCCATCCGCTCCATCGCGCGCGCGACGTTGCCGGTCACGTCTTTGACGGCGACGACGCGCTCGCGGGTGGCGAGCTCGTCGAGGGTGGTGTCCTCGAGAGCCACCCCGGTTCGACCGGGAATATCGTAGAGCGCAATCGGAAGCGTGGTGGCGTCGGCAATCGCGTCGATGTGAGCGATAATGCCGCGCTGGGATGGACGGTTGTAGTACGGGGTGACGGCGAGGAGTGCGTCCACGCCGCAGGATTGCGCGTGTTCAGCCATCCGCACCGCGTGAGCGGTGTCATTGGAACACGCGCCCGCCACCACCGTGGCTTTCTCCCCCACAGCGTCGACCACAGCACATGTCAGCCGATCTTTTTCATCCTGGTGCGTGGTTGGTGATTCCCCGGTCGTTCCTGACAGCAGAATCGAATCCGCGCCGCCGTCAACGAGTGCCCTGGCCAGACGCACCGCGGACTCGACGTCGATAGTCCCGTCGGGATCAAACGGGGTGACCATGGCGACACACACGCGCCCAAGTGGCGGATTCCCCGAAACTGCCGGCGCGTCTTCGCGCGGTGTCACTGAGCGATCACTGAGTGCCGCTGGGCTATCGCTAGGTGTCATTACTCTCCCTCTCGTCATGGTGACCGATAGTGCTCGCGGTCTGGTGTCACGGCATTTCACACCACCACAGGTGTTCGACGACCCGCTGACCGGCGACGATCATCGTGCGGCTGGCTCCTGCAGGTCCGAATCCTGCGGAGGAGAAGAAGCGAATCCGCGCGGTGTCGCCCGCGAGGATCCAGGTGGCGATAATGCGACGGTGGTCGGCGCGTGCCATGTCGCTCACCGCGGCAAGCAGTCGTGACCCGTGACCGCGATGCGTATGAGCCTCGTCAACGTCGAGTGCCGTCATCATCAGCGCCTCGGTCGGTGCCGTATTCGCGCCGAGAGCAGTGTCGGAGTGCGCCGCAACGACCGCGGTGACGTCCCGTGGGAGCGACGTCGGTAGGCACGCGGTGAAGCCGACCACGTGAGCTGGATCGTCCTCGGTGGCAACGAGGATGGCAGCGCCCTCCGGTTGGTCGTGAAGTGTGGACAGCGTGGCGTGCCACTGTGAGGCGATGGTCGATGAGTCGATGGTCGCGGCGATCTCGTCAGCGAGATGAGGATCGATTGCCTCCTCATCCCCGGCAAGGCTGCGCCCCAATGCACTGCGCAAACCG
>JAEZVQ010000176.1 GCA_023420745.1 Actinomycetes bacterium | reverse complement strand
CCCCCTCGGACGTCACCATGAGGAACTCATACGTATCTTTCGTGACGTGCCGCGCCCACAGGCATGCCAACGGTCCGTATTTCGTCGCCATGCGCCTCGACCGGTTGTAGGCCAGATGGTTACCAATCAAGACACCGACGATGCTTCCGCCAGCCCACGACCATAACAACCATCGCGAAATCTCGTCTTCAAGCAGGACAACGGGGATGATCCCTAACCCGATGACTGCCCAGTAGTACACGAAGAATTGGAGATCCCTGATTTTAAGGAGCCCACCGCAAGCATTCGAGCCCATCATGGCAAGGAACAGTGCGGTGGGAACGGTGAGATAGATTCCCCCAGTCTTCGATGTGAGTGTGGGGACAATGACACCGGCAATGACCAGCCCAATGGTGAACACCCACTCGATAATCATGAACTTCGATAAGTCAGGGACTGATGGGACACCGAGTGATCTCTTTGACCGCCATCCGTGGATCATGTCGAACCACAGGCGGATCAGCTGATTCCTTTTGACGTTCGACGGGCGCGAGCCACACACGATGCGAGTGAGCTGGTCGAGATACGCGTTGTACTCGGGTCCGCCTTCTCCAACATTCTTTGTCATTGGCTCACTGATGTCGCGTTGCAGCGTCACGAGTGCTTCGCGCGTTGAGACGCGATCGTTGGACAGGATGGCGTCAATTGCCTGATCGCACAGCGCGTCAACATGGCGAGCGTCATAGCCGGGATCTTTCATGATCGCCCATTTGATCGGTCGTGTCCTGCCCGGAGCGTGGCGGTAGATGTATTCGATCCGGGTCGCTTCGATCTTCAACCATTCGATACACGACAACAGCACGCTGGAATAGTCACGTTGTTGATTGAGCATGAGTGGCGATTCCTTGTGAGTAGTTTGCGGATCTCATTGTGTCAGTGAATCGAAATCAGCGATTGCTGCGTCGACCGCATCGCCGACCTCGTTGATCTGCCACGGTCGGGCTCCATGATGCGCAAGATAGTCGCGCAGCTCACTACCTCGAAACGCCAGCGAATGCCAGGCAATGCGACGCTGAAGAGCCGGGTCGAGGAGCATCGCCTGATCGATACCGAGTGCGTCGGCAACGTGACGGATATGCCGTTTGAGGCACTGGAGGCGGTCAAATGCCGCACGTTCGCTGATCTTCCACAGCCCCGGTGGCGGGATGCGCTCACCGTGCGAAGGCAGTGCCACCGGGGGAAGGTCGTGGCGGCTGCGATTGAGTCCTCGGGCAATCGCCGACAGCCATTCGTCAGTGTGGGCGCGAGCGCGAGGGGAGCGAAGCTGCGGGTGAGCGAGGAGCTGGCGGCGTCGACGCGGTGGATTGACGGCGAGTTCGACGAGGGTCGCGTGTTTGATCAGACGTGTCGGAGCCTGGTCAGTATCGCGGGCAATCCGTTCGCGGGTGAGCCACAGTTCTTCGAGAACGGCGAGTTGGCGGGGGTTGCGGATCTTCCCAGCACCCGGCAGGTGACGCCACCGCTGCGGATCGGGGGTCGGCAGTGGCAGGGTGCGCTCATGCTCGCACTCCTGCTCACACCATTCCCACCGGCCGACCCGGTAGAGCTCGCGTCCTTGTTCGCGATAAATGTCGGTGAGGAGCTCCACGTCAAGCGCCGCGTAGCGCAGCCAGGAGCGTGGCAGCGGGCGAGTTGACCAGTTGGAGTTCTGGTGGTTTTTATCCAAGGTCACGCCAAGCATCGACTGACATACTGCGGCCAGCCCGAAGCGTTCATAGCCGAGCAAGCGAGCGGCAATCAACGTGTCGAATAGTTGCGGTGGGTGCAGCCCAACCTCGGCAAGGCTAGCGAGATCCTGGTCAGCAGCGTGGAGAATCCACACCGCATTCGATAGTGCGGGCGCCAACGGGCTGAGATCGGGCAGTGCGATCGTGTCGATCAGTGCCGTGCCGACGTCCTCACGTCGAATCTGGACGAGACACGCGGAATCACTGTAGCGAAAGGATCCCGCGCGTTCGACGTCGAGTGCCACCGGCGCGTGCGAGGCGGCGAATCGCGCGACTACAGCGCGAAGGGCGTCAGGTGTGTCGGTGACCTCCGGGGTGCCTTCTCGCGGGTGGACGACGACGGGAATCTCACCAGCCTCAACGGCAGCATAACGACGCGGAGCAGGAGCTTGCGGTTCGATTGGCACGCAGGGTTGAGTATCGACGCTCACTCGTCCATCACCGTGCCGCAGCAGGTTTCGATGATCGTCAGCCACGCGTCCATATGTGCCGCGAGATCAAAGGTGACCGGAGACCACGAGGCACGCAACTCGATGTCGACCTCGGACTGGCGCAGTTGAAGTCCACCGAATGTCTGGGACAGTTCACGCGTCACTGTGCCGTTCATCGCACGCACGTTGGCTCCCGCGGCATCGAGTGCGTCGTGAACCCAGCTCCACACCACTTCACCGAGGAGGGGATCTTCACCCATTTCGGGATCCATCTGCGCGCGCACGTGGGTGATCAGCCGCATCCGCGAATGCCATCCGGGTTGTTCATCAGGGTCGTAGAGGATGACAAAACGCCCGGTACCGAGGGCAAAACCGTCCGTCTCCTCAACGCTCACCGCGCGTAGCGCTGCGGCAAAGGGAGCAATATTTCGAGGAGCGGGAACTTCCTCGACGCGCATCAGCGGATGGTGCGCGGGGACGGGACGCAAGGTGGCGAGCGCGGAGGTGAACTCGTCAGGCACCGACACGGGGTCAACTCGTGGCGGTGGCGGAGCCGAAATCAACACTGTTTCACGCTATCGGAACGCCGTGCCCTCTTCACTCAGGCACGCCGACAACCACAGCGGCATCCCACGGTTCAAGCACGACGTCACGCAGGTCAATCGGCACGTCATCGGCAGCGATCACCGGGCGATCACCGCTCCACCAGCCGAGTACCTCGACCGGCACTGCTGTCGACGATCGGATGAGCGTGGCGAGTTCCACCTGTGAAGTCGAGGTATTGACGATGACGCGCGGCGCGCGCAGATCTCGACGGCGAAGATCAAAAACCGGGTCGAGGCTGACCTCGCATGGTGATCCGTCGCGCAGAGATGACCAGCGTCGCCGCACGTCGGTGAGGAACCGGTACCATGCGAGGAAGTGCCGTCCGCGTTCACTGTCTCGCTCACCGTCACGGTCGAGTCGGCTGGCTTCGAAGGTGGCGCGAATCGTCGGATCGGGGATCTGCGTGGCATCTTCCCATCCGTGCGAGGCAAATTCAGCAGCTCGTCCCTCGCGCATCGCGCGACACATCTGTTCGTCGCCTTCCTGGTCGGAAAAGAACTGGAACGGCGTAGTGGCACCCCATTCCTCACCCTGGAACAGCATCGGCGTGTAGGGGGAGAGCAGTGTGATCGCCGCGGTCGCCGCGAGCGTGGCATCGGTGACTGTGGCAGACGGGCGATCCCCAACGGCACGGTTACCCACCTGGTCGTGGGGTTGGGGTAAGATGACGCCGCGCCGGCGCTCCGCCGCCTCGGCGCCTGGGG
>JAEZVQ010000172.1 GCA_023420745.1 Actinomycetes bacterium | reverse complement strand
GAAGGCAACTGCTCTATCCACTGAGCTACGGAGGCTCATCGCTCACCAACGACGCGGTGAGCGCGCAGCAAAACCGATCGGGTTTCGCAGTCGCTAGTCTAGCGCACACCCGATCAGTGCTGACTGTTGCGAAATCTGAACTAGATGAGCAGGCGGAAAATCTCAGAGTCGGGAGAGATCTCTTCGACGTGAAGCGGTGACGCAGCCATCCGTCGGCGCAGCCCGGCAATATCACCGGGGGAATCGATGTCGATACCGACGAGAGCCGGCCCGGTGTCGCGATTGTTCTTCTTCGTGTACTCGAAGTGGATAATGTCTTGCGTTTCGTCGAGGACGTCACTGAGGAACCGCCTGAGTGCACCGGGTTCCTGCGGGAATGTCACGAGGAAATAGTGTCGCAGCCCCTCGTGGCGCAGTGACCGCTCCTGCACTTCGGCGTAGCGCGACAAGTCGTTATTGCCACCGGAGATAATGGCGACGATTGCCCCGTCGTCGAGTGTCGGCAGCGCGGTGAGTGCCGCAGTGGTGGCGAGCGCGCCGGCAGGCTCAGCAATAATGCCTTCAGCGTGGTAGAGGTCGAGCATTTCCGAACACACCGCGCCCTCGGGAACGACAATGATGTCGTCGACGAGGTCGCGCACGATCGGGTAGGTGATGGCGCCCGCGCGTCCCACCGCTGTCCCATCGACGAAACTGTCGAGCTGGTCGAGATCGTGCGGCTCGCCATGGTCGAGTGCCGCGCGCATTGATGCCGCTCCTTGCGGTTCCACTCCGAAAATGCGGATATCGGGGCGTCGTGCGCGAACATATGAGGCAATTCCGGCGAGGAGACCACCACCGCCAACTGGGACGATAATTGCCGCGGTGTCGGCTGGCATCTCGTCGACGAGCTCGGCACCGATGGTGGCCTGCCCGGTGATGGTGCGCAGGTCATCATAGGGCGGGACGAAAACCATCCCGTGCGAGGCAGCAAAATCACGCGCCACCTCATTGGCTGCATCGAAGGCGCCGTCGACGATGATTTGCTCCACCCAACTCCCACCGATTGTCGCGATGCGCTGGCGTTTTTGTCGCGGCGTATTGGAGGGGAGGAAAATCGTGCCGCGCACCTCCATCGACGCGCACGCGAACGCCACGCCCTGCGCGTGATTGCCAGCCGAGGCGCACACGACGCCGAGGGCTCGTTCCTCCGCACTCAGCGACGAAATGAGGTGGTAGGCGCCGCGAACCTTGAACGATCGACAGACCTGCAGATCCTCACGTTTGAGCAATACCGGGCGGCCGATTGCCGACTCGAGCCGCTGAGATCGTTCGAGGGGCGTGCGTTTGACGACAGATGAGAGGGTGCGCTGCGCGGCGTCGACGTCATCGGGCGTGATGACTGGCTGCGCAGTGGTGGGGGAAGCGTTGTCCATAATGAGCAGTAGTCTATGCGCAGCTGCTGGGAAGCGACGGACACCGCCGTCGGCTGGGATAGGGTGGAGGTTATGACTGAGCGACTCAAGCGCCCCCTGGTGTGGGTGGACTGTGAAATGACGGGGCTGGATCTTACGCGCGACGCGTTGATCGAGGTTGCGGTAGTGATTACCGACGAAAACCTCAACGTCGTCGATCCCGGTCTCTCCGTCCTCATCACCCCCACCCCCGGATCAATGGAGTCGATGGGGGATTTCGTGCGCGCCATGCACACCGAATCGGGGCTGCTCGACGACCTCGCCACCCAGGCAATCCCCCTCAAAGAGGCCGAACGCCAAGTCTTCGACTACATCACGCGCTTCATTCCTGCGCCGGGGAAAGCTCTGCTTGCAGGGAACACGATCGGTAGCGATAAGGCCTTCCTTGAACGCGATATGCCCTCGGTCATCGACCACCTCCACTATCGCGTTATCGACGTGTCAACGCTGAAAGAGCTGGCGAAACGTTGGTTCCATCGTGTTTTTGAAGAGGCTCCAGAAAAGCATGGCGGGCACCGCGCGTTGGCAGACATTCTTGAAAGCATCCAGGAACTGAAGTACTACCGGTCGGTGATGTTCCCCGCTGGGGAAGGACCCACTCGGGCGCAATGTCGTGAAGCGGCTGCATCTGTTCAGGGGTTTGCCGACGCCATTCTCAATAGCAGCGAGGATGTACCCCGCAGATAACGAATCCACAGCCTGAGCGCCAGATGCATCCACAAGCGAGCGCGTGAGGAAGACAATCCACACCGGCGAGGAGACTGCGGTGAAAATAGGGGAGTGACCCCCAGACACTGAGGGCGACGTATTCGCTAGCCCTCTCGGAGGTCACCAATGATATCCACGCGCTCGTCTCGCGATTCAGATACCCCTCGGTGTGACGCACATCCTCGTTTCGCTCACCGCCAACACCGGCGACCCGCTTCACGTGTGCGACGCCTCACCCGATACCTCATTGCCGGTGCCACACTCGTCTGCGCGATGAGCGTGGGAATGAGCGTGGTCACGCGGACACTCGCCCACGCCGAATCCCATGATTTCACTGTGCTGGGCAGCGGCAACCTCTTCGTCGCCTACTCCGATCCCATCGTCGGAGTATGCGCCGTCGACCACCAGGGGATGGTCGGCGACGGGGCCAGCGGAGTCGATTTCACCCGCACCACCCACCCCGTGGGTAGCGCGATTACCCGCAACCGGACGACATCGCAGGGCAGCGACGACCTCACTCATGTTGTTGACGCCGACAAAAGCTACACCGTCACCGCCCTCTACCACCTCTTCGCCGACAACGCCTCATCGTCAACACTTGAGTCGGAGAGCTTCGCGTGGGCAGTGCAGCAGCAACTCACCGGCTGGGGGCACTTCGCTACCGATGCGCCCGACGACGGTGGCGCTCGCGGTCGCCAGATGATTGAGCAAGCCCAAGCTCTTGCCGGCCCCTACACGCTATCGGTCGCTATCGAACACACTGAGGACGGTCTCGCCCTCACCGAACCCACGCTGGTGGGAGGAGCGGGACAGTCGATCACGGGGATCGACCTCGCCCTCCACATTGATGGTCCCGCCACCTTTGACGACGGGACAACCGACATGTCGATGATGACCGGGGACGCGGTGCCACCATTGGTGGTCACAGGGGTCGGGCAGGTGAGCGTCACCGCACGTGCTACCGGACTGCCCAGCGACCACCTCGACGTGTGGGAATCGACCGATTTTCAAGACCTCGTCTCCGTCACACCACAATCGTCATCTGTGGAAACGCGAGCGACTATTGACGTCCTCCCCGACCCCGCGGATTTCACGATCACTACGCGGGTCAAAGCCGACACGATGAGTGCCACTGGCGCAGCCGTCGATGTCCTCACCGTCACCGCGGACAACTGGCCGAGCGACGGCGATGGCAAGCCGGTCACCGTGATCGCTCGTGCCGAACTCTACGGCCCGTTCCCCACACAGCCAGCGCAGAGTGAGTCAATTCCAGCCGGTGCGCCCCTCGCAGGATCGACGACGATCGAAATCGCTGGGCCGGGAACCTGGGAAACCCCAGAGCTTCAGCCAGAGCAGGGATGGGAGCCGGGCTACTACACCTGGGTCATCTCAACGCGCGAAGACGACCAGAAGCCGGTGGCGAACGGGCATCGAGTGCTGGCAAGAGAACACACCTCAGCATTTGCGATCCCTGAGGAAAGCTTTAAGGTGCTCCCGCCAAGTTCACCGCCGAACGATGTGCCACCGGGGGATGCCCCGCCGAAACGTCTCGCCAATACCGGTCCCGAAGAGTGGATCCCGCTCGCGGGCGCACTCACCCTCGTGGGTGCCGGATTGCGACTGCTTGCCGGCGCGCGTCGCCGCCACCATCACCGATGAGCCCACACCAGTTGTCACAGCCAACACCAGTGAAAGGACACAGAAGATGACAACCGCAACCGCAACTCGTGATCGCGTCGACATCGACGACACCAGCGCTTCCGGGTGGGGGATTGACCCCGCTCCACGCGGCGACAGTGACGTCATCGCGCGCTACCCGTTA
Source organism: Actinomycetes bacterium (assembly GCA_023420745.1). GTDB lineage: Bacteria > Actinomycetota > Actinomycetes > Actinomycetales > Actinomycetaceae > Gleimia. The sequence continues at coordinate 1,180 of JAEZVQ010000172.1, read as the reverse complement.
CCCGTCACAGGGAAAATCCACCCCTCTCGTGCCGATGCCGTGACCGTGACACTACGCGGACGAGTTGGGACGAATCCTGACATTGCCGAGCTCCCCTCAGGAGCCACCACGGTGAGGTTCCGGCTTGCGGTGGCTCGCCGTGGACGAGATGACGCCGGCGTGTGGCATGACATCGATACCACGTGGTACACGGTCAAGGCATGGAACCAGCTGGCGACTCACGTCTATCACTCACTGCGCAGCGGCGACCCGGTACTTGTTCACGGCAGGCTCGATATCAACGAGTGGGAAAGCGACGGCAAGCACGGAACTGAACTCGTCATTGTCGCCACTTCAATCGGGCACGATCTCAGCCTCGGGCTCTCGCGATACTCGAAAACGGCACGCAACCAACGCAGCGCAGGTGCCGCAGACATGGGCTCGCCGACGACGGCGATCGACCCCGCGGAGGGCGAGAGCGTGGGAGCCAATAGCGAGACCGTATCTAAGGAAGCACCGTTCTAACTCAACGCAGCGACTGCGGAGGTGAGTGGTGTGCTGCGTCGTCCCGGGCGTCCAGCTCACCTCCGCTTCGCCCTCCTCACGTAAGATGGGGGAGAGCAGCGACCGTGAGAGATGAAGCCTCGCGGTCACCATCAACGCGACGAGGGAGAACAGTGGCGGAATACATTTACTCGATGGTTCGAGCGCGCAAAGCTCACGGCGACAAGGTCATTCTCGATGACGTGACGATGGCGTTCCTTCCGGGAGCGAAGATCGGCATGGTTGGTCCCAACGGCGCCGGCAAATCCTCGATCCTCAAGATTATGGCCGGTCTCGACGAACCCTCGAATGGTGAAGCGCGACTGACACCGGGGTACACCGTGGGAATCCTCCAGCAAGAACCCCCGCTTGATGAGGATAAGACCGTGTTGGAAAACATCCAGCTCGGCGTTGCCGACACCGTGGAGAAACTCCAGCGTTTCAACGAGGTATCTGCTGCCATGGCGGATCCGGACGCGGATTTCGACGCGCTGATGGAAGAGATGGGTACCCTTCAGACCGCGATTGACGCGGTCAACGGGTGGGATCTCGACTCGCAGCTCGACCAGGCGATGGACGCCCTGCGATGCCCGCCGAAAGATGCTGACGTGAAAGTGCTCTCCGGCGGTGAGCGTCGTCGTGTTGCGCTGTGTCGACT
>JAEZVQ010000043.1 GCA_023420745.1 Actinomycetes bacterium | reverse complement strand
GTCCGGTGCAGGAACAGCTCACGCGCGAGGTTCGCGACAATGAGCTTTTCGTGCGCCGGGCTGCCGCCCAGACGGGGCCCCTTGGTGGGTTTCGGCATGATCTCTCCTACTTACGTTATGGTCTCAGGTGGCGGCGATCAGTGCCGCCACCGAATCATTCGATGGTGTCAGGTTACTCGTCTGAGAAGGGGACTCCGCCAGTCGCTTCGACTGGAGCGGAGGGATCCGAATCCTTGAGCGTCATGCCGAGGCTCGCGAGTTTTTCCTTAATCTCTTCAATCGACTTTGAACCGAAGTTCCGGATGTCGAGAAGGTCAGCTTCCGAGTGCGCGACCAGCTCACCGACGGTGAGGATGCCACGACGGCGCAGGGCATTGTAGGAACGCGACTGCAGGCCAAGGCTTTCGATCGGCATAGCGAGGTCGGCCGCCAGTGCCTCATCGGTCTGAGTGGTACCAATCTCGATGCCTTCGGCTTCGGTGTTGAGCTCGCGCGCCAGACCGAACAGTTCGACGAGGGTCTTACCGGCGGAGGCGAGAGCGTCGCGCGGCGAGATTGCCGGCTTCGTCTCGACATCGACGATGAGACGGTCGAAGTCGGTGCGCTGCTCAACACGAGTGGCCTGCACCTTGTAGGTGACCTTCTTGACGGGGCTGTAGATCGAATCAATGGGGATTCGTGAAATCTCAGCCTCGGGATCCTTGTTCTGCACCGCTGACACGTAGCCGCGTCCGCGTTCCACAGTCAGCTCAATTTCGAGCTTGCCCTTTTCGGACAGTGTGGCAATGTGCAGCTCGGGATTGTGGATCTCCACTCCGGCCGGCGGGGTGATGTCGGCAGCGGTCACCTCGCATGCACCGGCGCGACGCAGGTACATCACCACGGGCTCGTCGTTGTCCGAGGACAGGACGAGTTCCTTGATGTTGAGGATGATCTCGGCGACGTCTTCCTTCACACCGGGGACGGTCGAGAACTCGTGTTGGACACCATCGATGCGGATCGAGGTGACAGCCGCGCCCGGGATGGACGACAGCAGTGTCCGGCGCAGGGAGTTACCCAGCGTGTGCCCGAAGCCTGGTTCGAGGGGCTGGAGCGTAAAGCGTGAGCGGTATTCGCTGACCTTTTCTTCGGTAAGAGTGGGTCGCTGTGCAATGAGCACGTCTTAGTCCTTTCTTCCCAAGGGCGATCGTCACCGTCCTCGGGTGCGTTACCAGCAGTCACTGGAACAGTGGTGTTGCGTCACGGCAAGTGTTCGCCGCCGCAACTCGACGTGGAGACTCGGAGGTCTCGATGGGTACGCTCAGACGCGGCGGCGCTTGGGCGGACGACAACCGTTGTGTGCCTGCGGGGTGACGTCCTGAATGGAGCCAACCTCAATGCCCGTGGCCTGGAGGGAGCGGATTGCGGTTTCACGACCGGAGCCGGGTCCCTTGACGAAAACGTCCACCTTCTTGACGCCGAATTCCTGTGCGCGACGCGCCGCCGACTCGGCAGCGAGCTGCGCGGCGAACGGCGTGGACTTGCGCGAGCCCTTGAATCCAACCTGTCCGGAGGACGCCCAGGCGAGGACGGCACCGGTGGGATCGGTGATCGACACGATGGTGTTGTTGAACGTGGACTTGATGTAGGCGTGACCCTGCGGGACGTTGCGACGATCCTTGCGTCGTCCCTTGCGGGCCACCGATGAACGTGACTTGTTCGCAGCCATGATGTTTCTCCTGAAATCGGATGTGGTGTACCCGGTGGGCGTTACTTCTTCTTACCTGCGACGGTGCGCTTGGGTCCCTTGCGGGTGCGAGCGTTCGTCTTCGTGCGCTGACCGCGAACGGGGAGACCGCGACGGTGACGCAGACCTTGGTAGCAGCCAATTTCGATCTTGCGGCGGATATCGGCTTGCACCTCGCGACGGAGGTCACCTTCCACCTTGAAGTTCGATTCGATGTACTCGCGCAGCTTAACGAGGTCGTCCTCGGTGGCGTCCTTGACGCGCAGGTCAGGCGAAACGCCAGTGGCTTCGAGTGTTTCCATCGCGCGGGTGCGCCCCACGCCGTAAATGTAGGTAAGCGCGATCTCCATCCGCTTCTCGCGGGGGAGGTCAACGCCGGCAATACGTGCCATGGTGTATCTCCATTATCTGGATGTGGGAGGTGGTCACCCCGCCCCTGCCACCCATCGTGAAGGGTTCGCAGCCGCGGCCTCCTGTCCGCGGGTCAGCCCGGAATCCCGGACGTGACGAGGTGCTTTTTTCAGTTGTCGGCAGCGAGGTTCAGCGACCTTGACGCTGCTTGTGACGCGGATTGTCGCAAATCACCATGACGCGACCGTGACGACGAATGACACGGCATTTGTCACAGATCTTCTTGACACTCGGCTGTACCTTCATGGTGTTCCCTCCACCGGGAAATCCCCGGCAGTATTTTCGTGTCGTTCGATCACTTGTAGCGGTATTTGATGCGACCGCGGGTGAGATCGTACGGGCTGAGCTCGACGACCACGCGATCCTCGGGCAACACGCGAATGTAGTTCTTCCGCATCTTGCCTGAGAGGTGGGCGAGGACGAGGTGACCGTTTTGCAGCTCTACCCGAAACATCGCGTCCGGCAATGCTTCAACGACAGTGCCTTCCAATTCGATGACGCCGTCTTTATTCGCCATATCCTCCGACTATCCCCTACATGTTGGACTCCCGGCACCATCTCGGGCCGGCTGAGTGGACATCACACCGCCCGCGTGTGCACGATGTGCGAACTGCGCGGGAATGAGGCAATGCCCAACGATCCACTGTAGCAAAATACCGGGGTCTTCGAGAAGACCCCGGTAGTGTGCAATCACTCACGCTCGGCAGAGAAACGTCATGCCGGACTCGGCGTAAGGCAAAACGGCGCGAGCCCCTCGGCTCCCCCATCACGTGCGGTGAGTACCCACACGCCTCCCTCGGTGATCGCCACCGTGTGCTCCCAGTGTGCAGCGAGTCGACCATCGTCGGTTTTCACCGTCCAATTGTCGGCGAGGACATGGGTGTCAATTTCGCCGTCGACGAGCATCGGTTCGACCGCGAGCACCATTCCGGGCTTGAGGCGAGGTGAGCGCCCACGCACCTCGTAGTTGTACA
>JAEZVQ010000039.1 GCA_023420745.1 Actinomycetes bacterium | reverse complement strand
CGACCAATCCGGCCGAAAATCAGACCGACGATGAGGGGGCCGGCGGCGGAACCGATGGAGAAGTAGTCGCCGGTGGGAGTGAAGATTTTCAGTTCGCCAAGTAGCACGCCCAGAGCCATCCCCAGGCCGAGTGCGATCGGATTGATGTCAGACAAGCCGCGTGCCGAATCACCGAAAAACTTGGTGATTTCCTTCATTTTCGAAGTCGGGGCAACGACGCGCACCCGGTCGCCTTGCTGGAGGACGAGCTCGGGTTCGCCAACCATGTCGACGTCGCCGCGCCGCACGCGTGACACTGTTGCCGAGAAGCGATTAGCCATGTCGAGGCTGGCGATGGTGCGGCCGGCAAGTTTCGGATCCGACACGGTCATCCGGCGGAAGTCGAGGTAGGAGCGGTCCTGCATCAGCGAGTGTGACGAGGAGTGACCGAGTTCTGTCGCCACGCGGGTAATCAGCTCGCGAGGACCGACGACGGTGACGAGGTCATCCTTATCCAAGGCATCGGACAGCGAGGGGCGAGAAATCGGACCTGATTCGCCGCGTCGGATGCGTGAGAATGTCACCTTGTGTCCCATCATCTCGTAAAGGTCGCCGATGAGGGGGCGGTCGGAGCGCTCGACGCGGATGGTGCGGTTCGCTAGCGGCGATGGAGCATCTGCGTCGCGTTTGCCGTAGGACAGTGCGGCGAGCGCCGCGATCATCATCCCGAGCACACCGAAGAGGTAGGACACGGCATAGCCGACTGTGGCTGAGGACAAGTCGCCAGAGGCCTCGCCGGCCGCGGCAAGAGCCGGAGTGTTCGTGGTGGCGCCGGCAAAGGTACCGGAAATCACCGAGATTGGAAGGTGGAAGACGTAGGTGCCCACCACCCAGGCAGCACCCGCCGCAAGCGCGAACAGAGCGACGGTGGCGACAATCGGACCGAGTGCCGTCTTGAGGTTGTGGAAGAAGCTCGCCCCGGAGTTGATGCCGATGGCGAAAGCAAAAATGGCGAGACCGAGGATACCGAGCTCGTGGGGGACGCGGATTTCAATCGCTGAGGCTTGTGCCCATGCGGACAGGGCGATGGCGGCAAAGAGGACAGCGGAAGCCCCCAGACCGACACCCTTGATCTTGATGTGTCCAAAAGCCATACCCACGCCGAGGAGGATAAACAGCGTGAGGATCGGCTGTTGGGCGAGGAAGTTGAATACGTACGACACGAAGGTGTCCTCCTTCGAGAGCACTCGAATCACCGTGGGGTACGGCGCCCCCCAAACTCCAGCGGTTAAGCGCCCAGCACGGGGCTGCGCAGTCTCCTGGAGTGGACGAGACAGCGCTCTACCCCTAGTATCTCAGACGAAGAAACGGGGTGCGTCATCGAAGGTCCTAGAGCCCGCCCGTATCGGTGCGCACGAACCACGATTGCCGCGACGGCTATCTCACGACTTTTGCGTGCGACGGGTCGAGATCGGTCGTGGGAAGGACGGGGGAATCAAAAGCCCAGCCGCGGTCGGTGAGCATGCGCGAAATGGCTAGACCGGCACCGATGGCGAGGATGACGAAGCTGATGTCGAGTAGCGAGGGCAGTGCATCGAGCGGCTTGCCGGCGTTGAGTGCGGTGATGGCCCGGTAGAAGGGGACGCCGGGGATCATAATGACCACGGCGGGAACCGACAGGGTGACGCGCGAGAAGTAGGTGCGTGCAGAAATCGCGGTCGCAATCAATCCGACGCACAGGCAGGTGATTCCCACGAGCAGCTGGTTGGGGTACCCCTCAGACACGAGGAAGATCCGTACCGGGTTGAGTACCGCGCCAATCAGCCCCGCGGTGAGTGCCACCTTGATCGGCGAGTTGAACAGCATGGCAAAGCAGAACGCGGCAATCAGCGTAGCGACCATGTTGAGCCCGAAAAGGATTGTCGGATCGATAACGGGCGGCGCAGTAGCTTGAACCTGCCAGTCCGTGGCCAGGGAGACCACCCACATTGCCATGCCCGCGGAAATCATGAGAACCATGACGTAGCAGCCGCGGACGATGCCGACAACGAGATCGAGGCGAACGAGGTCGAGAATCGCCGTGACCAGGGGGAAGCCGGGGACGAGGAAGAGGATGGCTGACACCGCGCCCGCCTGGTGGGTGTTGTCAACAAAACCGGCGTAGACGGCGACCGAAACCACGCCGATGTAGATCAGTGAGGCAATGGTGGCACACAGGATCCACGTGGCGACGTGGTTGGCGCGTTTGGCGAGTAGGACAGAACGCACCCACTGTCCGGTGAAGGCAGCGATGAGAACCGCAAGACATTCCGTCACTCCACCTCGGTTGAGGAATGCGAACGCGGCACAGCCAAAACCGGAGGCGAGAGCGAGCTGGAAACGCGAATAGAGGTGCGGTTTTGCTGCGATTTCGTCGAGTGCGGCGTCGGCTTCCTCAACGAGCATATTGGGACGCAAGTCGCGTACGAAGCGACGTAGCGCGTCGATACGGTCAGCATTGACGCCGATGGTGCGCTGTTCAGCAAGCTCAGTGCGGAATGTCCCCTGCGCATACGCCGTAGTGGCGATCTCGGTGAGAAGAATCTGGGATTGGTGTTTTTCAATACCGACGGCGGCGGCGAGGCGAGCCATCGAGGTCTTGACACGGTAGGCGCCAGCACCCGACCCCATCAGCAAGACACCGAGTTTCATCACCACGCTGGATTGGAGTGCGAGGCGCTCGCGAACCGTGCGGCGCTCAGCGAGCTCGCTTTCAGTGAGGGCGAACTGGGTCAGTCGCTCGTGAATGTCGTGCGGGATTGCGGGTGTTGAAGCGGTTTCGCCTTCGGTCAGGACAGTCTCGTTGACGCAGTTGGTCGCGTCATCCGGGCTCTGACTTGTGGGAGAAGGTGGTGGGGTGTTGCGGCGTACGCGCGCAGCAAGAGTGTGGAAAACGCGTCGAATCACGGTTGTCATGCTACGGCTCAGCCCATCATTCCCTCGAATTATGTGGGCTCTGTCATGCGCACATCTCGACCTATGATGGTCCATATTCTGCGCAAGGCAGAGTCCACGAGGGGGAAGGCGGAAGAATCCAGGATGTGAGAAGGTGGCGGATCGTAGTTTTCGCCAGTATCGCCCAACGGCGTAGGGTTAGAAGGCGAATATGGAGACGGAGTACCCGATGACGACACCCCCTGACAATACGGTGAAACCCGGTGATGCTCACGCGGACACCACCGCCCAGCGAATGACCGGTGCCGAAGCGATCGTGCGCACCCTCGAAAATCTCGGGGTCACGGACGTATTCGGGATGCCTGGCGGCGCCATCTTGCCTACCTACGACGCGCTGTTTGACTCATCGATTCGCCAGATCCTCATTCGTCACGAGCAAGGTGCCGGTCACGCCGCTGAAGGCTATGCCGTATCCACCGGGAAGGTCGGGTGTGCCATTGTCACCTCGGGGCCTGGCGCTACGAACGTATTGACTGCGCTTGCTGACGCTAATCTCGATTCGGTTCCCATCGTCATCATTACCGGGCAGGTTGCCGCCAACCTCATCGGCACTGACGCGTTCCAGGAAGCCGATATTGTCGGTGCTTCGATGCCGGTGACGAAACACTCCTTCATCGTCACCCGCGCCGAAGACATCCCCACGCGTATTGCCGAAGCTTTCCATATTGCCGGAACCGGGCGTCCCGGTCCCGTCCTCGTCGATATCACGC
>JAEZVQ010000202.1 GCA_023420745.1 Actinomycetes bacterium | reverse complement strand
CTATGCGCTCGCCGACAGCATTGAGCGCCACCTCCACATGCCTAACACCGACACCGTTGCCGACGATTTGTTTGTCGCATTCGACCCCACGCCGATGGTTGCACAAGCAGTTGCTGTGCGGATGCTTGCCGACATTTTGAGCGAGCGAGTGAGTGGCAATGGCGCTGAAGCGCTGCTGCGCGACGTTGAACTTCCCGTACAAACGATCCTCGGGCAGATGGAGCGTGCGGGGATTGGCGTCGACGTCGAGGCGTTAACGAGGCTGCGCCACGAGTTCGCTGAGCGAACTGAGCGCGTCCAGCAGCAGGCCTTCGACGTGATCGGGCGCCAAATCAACCTGTCAAGCCCGAAGCAGCTCCAAGAAGTGCTTTTCGGCGAGCTTGACATGCCGAAGACGAAGAAGACCAAACGCGGTTACACGACGAACGCCGAGGCACTGACCACGCTGTATGAAAAAACCGGTCATCCTTTTCTCGGGTACCTGCTCGAGCACCGTGAACAGATTAAGTTGATGCAAATCGTTGACGGGTTGCTTCAGGCAACGCAGCCGGATCGTCGCATCCACACGACGTTTCTTCAAACCAAAGCAGGCACCGGTCGATTGTCCTCGGTTGCCCCCAACCTCCAAAATATTCCCGCGCGCAGTGACGCCGGGCTGGAGATTCGTGGCGGATTTGTGCCCGGTGAGAAATACGACCTGCTGATGAGTGCCGACTACTCGCAGATTGAGATGCGCGTGATGGCGGCATTGTCGGGTGATCCCGACCTGATTGCGGCATTTTCTTCCGGTGAAGATCTCCACCGCACGATCGCTGCAATGGTGTTCCAGATTCCTGTCGAGGACGTCGACGCGTCACTGCGTTCGCGCATCAAAGCTACCTCCTACGGGCTGGCCTACGGGTTATCAGAGTTCGGGCTATCCAAACAGCTCGACATTTCCGTCGCTGAGGCACGTGAACTGAGAAACCGCTATTTTGAGCGCTTCGGCGGTGTGCAGCGATTTCTGCGCTCCCTCGTCGACGAGGCACGTCAGCGCGGCTACACCGAAACGATTATGGGACGGCGACGTTACCTTCCCGAACTGATATCGACGAACGGTCGAATTCGGGCAGAGGCTGAACGTGCGGCACTCAACGCGCCGATCCAAGGCTCGGCGGCCGACATTATGAAACTTGCGATGATTGACGTCGATCGAGCATTGAGGGATGCGGCGCTGCGTTCACGCATCCTCCTTCAGGTTCATGACGAACTCATCCTCGAAGTTGTCGCCGACGAAGTTGAGACCGTGCGCGAACTCGTTGTCGACCGGATGACACATGCGGTAGATCTCGGCGTTGAGCTCGACGTTGCGGTGGGAATCGGTACCAGTTGGAAAGACGCAGCTCACTAAGAAGGGCGTGCGCTGGCAGGCGCCATGCGTGATGAAAATGCGAGGAAAATCTCTATCAAACTGTCACCTGCCATGCGCGGCATCACGGTTGCCAGCTGATAGGATTGCATGCGGTGTGTTCTGCATCCTCTGTGCGCCATCGGTGAATTACCGCGGGTGGCGTACCTGATAAGCGGAACCTCCGCTGTCCATATTGTCCACATATTACTGTCCACATATTGGGGAACACTTCTTTATGACCACCTCTACGCCCCAGCAGCCCGAACAGGTTGCCATCAACGACATCGGGTCCGAAGCGGACCTCCTCGCCGCCATCGACGAGACCATCAAGTTCTTCAAGGAAGGCGACATCGTCGAAGGTTCCGTCGTCAAGGTTGACCGCGACGAGGTTCTCCTCGACATCGGTTACAAGACCGAAGGCGTCATCCTCTCTCGCGAACTGTCCATCAAGCACGACGTCGATCCCGACGAGATCGTCAGCGTCGGCGACACCATCGAAGCCCTCGTCCTGCAGATGGAGGACAAGGAAGGTCGCCTGCTGCTGTCGAAGAAGCGCGCCCAGTACGAGCGTGCGTGGGGCACCATCGAAAAGGTCAAGGAAGAAGACGGCGTCGTCACCGGTACTGTCATCGAGGTCGTCAAGGGTGGTCTCATCCTCGACATCGGTCTGCGTGGCTTCCTTCCCGCCTCCCTCGTGGAAATGCGTCGTGTCCGCGACCTCCAGCCCTACATCGGTCGCGAACTCGAAGCGAAGATCATCGAGCTCGACAAGAACCGCAACAACGTCGTGCTTTCCCGTCGCTCCTGGCTGGAGCAGGCACAGTCCGAGGTTCGCACGAACTTCCTCAACGTGCTGCAAAAGGGTCAGGTTCGTACCGGTGTCGTGTCCTCGATCGTCAACTTCGGTGCGTTCGTTGACCTCGGTGGCGTCGACGGTCTCGTCCACGTCTCCGAACTGTCCTGGAAGCACATCGACCACCCGTCCGAAGTTGTCGAGGTTGGCGACGAAGTCACCGTCGAGGTTCTCGATGTTGATATGAACCGCGAACGCGTGTCCCTGTCGCTCAAGGCTACCCAGGAAGATCCGTGGCAGGCCTTCGCCCGTACCCACGCCATCGGCCAGGTCGTGCTCGGCAAGGTCACCAAGCTCGTCCCGTGCGGCGCCTTTGCCCGCGTCGAGGACGGTATCGAAGGTCTCATCCACATTTCCGAGCTCGCCCAGCGTCACGTCGAAACCGCCGAGCAGGTCGTCAAGGTTGGCGACGAAATCTTCGTCAAGATCATCGACATCGACCTCGAACGTCGCCGCATCTCGCTGTCGCTCAAGCAGGCGAACGAGGGCGTCGACCCCAACTCGGACGACTTCGATCCCTCGCTCTACGGTATGGCCGCGGAGTACGACGAGAACGGCAACTACAAGTACCCCGAAGGTTTCGATCCGGAAACCCAGGAATGGATGGAAGGCTTCGAGGCGCAGCGTGACGCGTGGGAGGCTCAGTACGCTGAGGCTCAGGCGCGTTGGGAAGCCCACAAGGCTCAGGTGGCGCGCGCCCTCGTCGACGATGCCGACGCTATGCCGTCGATCGAAGAGCAGGCCTCCTACTCCACCCCGGTGGAGTCGGCTGGCACCCTTGCCTCGGACGAAGCTCTCGCTGCTCTGCGCGAGAAGCTGACCGGCGAAAACTGATCAGACACGCTGAAAGCCGTGGGCTTTCGCTGAACTGACTGCGACGGGCGATACCTCAATCACGGGGTATCGCCCGTCGCCATATCTCGGTGTTGACGCGGTGGAATGGATAGGGAGGAGGACAATATTCGTGGAAGATTCGGTGATCGTGCGCTGCGGAGGATGCACGATACACGCGGTGAGCGACCGCGGCCGTAACCTGTGGAGCGGCTCTCGCCAATCCAGCACGTACCGATCTACTGTGCTGACGATCGGCATGACCGGCGGGATTGGCTGCGGAAAATCAGCGGTGACCGCCGTGGCACGCGCACTTGGCGCGACCGTCGCCGACGCCGACCTCATCGCCCGCGACATTCTCGCCCCCGGCTCCGAAGCACTTGTTGAGATTTGTCGCGAATTTGGCGAAGACCTCGTCACCATTGATCCGCTCACGAAACGCCCGACGCTCAACCGCGCGGCACTCGCTGCTCGTGCTTTTCGCACCCCGGAGGGGACACAAACGCTCAACGCCATCACCCACCCGCGCATCCGCAGCCGCGCGATCGAGATCCTCAGCCACACTCCTGCCGGTGGTGTTGGAATCTACGATGCGCCGCTGCTGCTGGAATCCGGGATGGGGGATCTCGTCGACGTTATTGCTGTCGTCACCGCCCCCGAAGAGCAGCGCTACCGCCGGCTGGTGGCACGCGGCATGAGCGAGGATGATGCGCGGCAGCGAATGGCGCGACAAATCATTGATCGGCAGCGCCTCGCCGTCGCCGACTTTCACGTGGCGAACGATGGGACGCTGAGCGACCTCACCACCGCGGCACGCGAGTGGCTGGCACGCTTCGTCAACTGAGCACCGAATTCAGCCGCGAACTCGGTCAGCTGTGAACCCAATCAGCTGAGAATCCAGCGCACCTCCCACGGGGCAAACTCGACGCGGCCGCCCTCACGCGGGGTGGTGACATTGGACAAGACTGTCTCACCGGATGGAAGCTCGACTTCGCGCGGTTGATCGCTGAAGTTCGCCATGGCGTGGAGCGTCGTTGCGCCGTCGCGGCGCACAATATGCCACAGCGTCGGATCATCCGCGTCAACGAGTGACGTCGACCCGTCAACGAGGACGGGTAGGCGGTGGCGCAGCGCGATCAACTCCCGGTAGAACTCGAATACTGACCCGGCGACACCGACCTGGCTCGCCGCATTGATCTCGGTGGCATTGGGGTTGACGGCAAGCCACGGCGTGCCGGTGGTGAATCCGCCGTGCTCGGTGTCGTCCCACTGCATTGGCGTGCGCGCGTGGTCGCGTGCCTTGACGTTGAGTGCGCGGAGGACGCTGGCGCCATCCTCCCCGTGGAGTTCGACATGCTCCCGCCAATAGCCCTTGACCTCGACGTCATCGAAGTCGGCAATCGCGGTAAACGGGTAGTTCGTCATGCCAAGCTCTTGCCCCTGGTAGACGAACGGAGTGCCCTGGTGGGCGTGAAGCATTGCGGCGAGTGCCTTCGCCGATTCGACGCGGAACTCGGTGTCGTTGCCGAAACGCGACACCGAACGCGGCTGATCGTGGTTTTCAAAGTAGAGCGAATTCCATCCGCGCCCGCGCAGCCCCTCGCACCAGTTAACGAGGTTGCGTTTGAGATCGGGTAGATGCAGCGGCTTGAGCTGGAACTTATCCCCGCCGATGCCGTCGAGTTCCATGTGCTCAAACTGAAACACCATGTCGAGTTCGCGACGAGCCGGGTCGGTGGTCAACGACGCATCTTCGATTGATGCACCCGGCGTTTCCCCCACGGTGAAGAACACCGTATCGGGATAGCGGTCGAACACTTCGCGTCGCATCTCCTGAATGTACTCGTGGAAATGCGGGCCAAACAGGCACTGGTCGAGGGAACCGTCGGAATCGGATTCGACAATCGGCGGCTTAGAAATGAGATTAATGACGTCCATGCGGAACCCGTCAACACCGCGGTCGATCCACCGCCGCATCATCGCGTACACCTCGCCGCGCACCTCGGGGTTATCCCAGTTGAGATCGGGCTGACCGGGGTCGAAGAAATGGAGGTAGTACTGCTTCGACTGAGGATCCCACCGCCACGTCGGACCGGAGAAGGCCGAGCGCCACATTGTCGGTTCGTCACCGCGCCACACGCCCCGTGGCGCCTGCTCGTCAACGGCGAAAGACGAGGGGCGCGACGACGCCGGATCGCGCCACACGTACCAGTCTCGGTAAGGGGAAGCGGGGTCACGTGAGGCGAGGAACCACGGGTGCTGGTCGGACGTGTGGTTGACGACGAGATCCATCACCACCCGGATCCCGTGATCGTGGAACTCGGCGAGCATCGCGTCGAATTCGTCGTCGGTGCCGAAACGAGGGTCAATGTGGTCGTAGTCGGCAATGTCGTAGCCGTTATCGGCCTGCGGAGACACGTACATGGGGGAGAACCACACGACCGAGATGCCCAGTTGCGCGAGGTAGGGGATACGACGGCGCACGCCGTTGATATCACCGAAACCATCACCGTTGGAATCGGCAAATGAACGCGGGTAGATCTGGTAGCACACGGCGTCTTTCCACCACGGTGCCGATGTCATCATTGCCTCCTCAATCAATCCGAGCGCAGCCCTGCGGGAAACGCGCGACATGCCGTGTCGCCGGTCACCATGCTAGCGCGCTGACCGGCGTACTGATGAGGGACGTCGATAGACTGAAGGTATGTCCCGTCCCGTACTCCGTCGCGACGCTCCATTCGAGGTTGTTTCCGACTACACCCCGTCGGGTGATCAGCCGCATGCGATTCGCGAACTCACCGAAAGAATCAATGCCGGAGAAAAAGACATCGTGCTACTCGGCGCCACCGGGACGGGGAAGTCTGCGACCGCCGCGTGGCTCATTGAACAAGTCCAACGCCCGACCCTGATGATGGCGCCGAATAAGACGCTCGCCGCGCAGCTTGCTGCCGAGCTGCGCTCGCTGCTGCCGCATAACGCGGTGGAGTATTTCGTGTCGTACTACGACTACTACCAGCCCGAAGCGTACGTGCCGCAGACGGATACCTACATTGAAAAAGACTCCTCGATCAATGACGAGGTCGAGCGGTTGCGCCACTCGGCAACCAATAGTTTGCTCACCCGCCGCGATGTCGTGGTGGTGTCGTCGGTGTCGTGCATCTACGGGTTGGGTACGCCCGAGGAATACGTGGCGCGGATGATCGAACTCAACGTCGGTATGGTGATCGACCGCGACGACCTCCTACGCCACTTTGTCGCCATGCAGTACACGCGCAACGACGTCGCTTTTTCTCGCGGCACCTTCCGGGTGCGCGGCGACACAATTGAGATCATCCCCGTGTACGAAGAACTCGCGGTTCGCATCGAACTGTTCGGCGACGAGATCGACACCCTCCAGGTGCTCCACCCGATTACCGGTGACGTGATCCGCGACGTCGACCACGTCTACCTCTTTCCCGCCTCCCACTACGTTGCCGGCGAGGAACGAATGAAGCGTGCGATCGCCTCAATCCGCGACGAACTCGACGAGCGGGTCGCGTGGTTTGAACGCCACGGGAAACTCCTCGAAGCCCAGCGACTGCGCTCACGCACCACCTACGACCTCGAAATGCTCGAAGAAATCGGGATGTGTTCGGGGATCGAAAACTACTCGCGCCACATTGACGGGCGTCCCGCGGGCAGCCCACCGCATACGCTGCTCGACTATTTCCCCGACGATTTTCTTCTCATCATTGACGAATCGCACGTCACGGTGCCGCAGATTGGCGGGATGTTCGAAGGCGACATGTCACGTAAACGCACCCTGGTCGACCACGGGTTCCGACTGCCCTCGGCAATGGATAACCGCCCGTTAAAGTGGGATGAGTTCCTCGATCGGATTGGGCAAACAGTGTACCTGTCGGCCACGCCGGGCCCCTACGAGCTCGAACATTCCACCGGTGTCGTGGAGCAGATTATTCGCCCAACGGGTCTGGTTGACCCACTCGTCGTCGTTAAGCCGACCACGGGACAAATCGATGACCTGCTCGAAGAAATCCGCGTGCGGATCGAACGCGACGAGCGTGTCCTCGTCACCACGCTGACGAAGAAAATGGCGGAAGACCTCACCGACTATCTCGCCGGTCGCAATGTGCGAGTTGAGTACCTCCATTCCGATGTCGATACGCTCAAACGCGTCGAACTGCTCAGACAGCTGCGGATGGGCGCATTCGACGTTCTCGTCGGGATTAACCTATTGCGCGAGGGGCTCGACCTGCCAGAAGTCTCGCTGGTCGCCATCCTCGATGCCGACAAGGAGGGGTTCTTGCGCTCGACGACGTCGCTGATCCAAACGATTGGGCGGGCGGCGAGAAACGTGTCCGGCGAAGTCCACATGTATGCCGACACGGTGACGGATTCGATGCGCCGCGCTATTGATGAGACGCAGCGGCGGCGCGATAAACAGATTGCCTACAACCGCGAGCACGGCATTGACCCGCAGCCGCTGCGGAAGAAGATCCAAGACGTCACCGACATGCTGGCACGCGAAGATATCGACACTCAGCAGCTGCTTGACGGCGGGTACCGCAACGCGCGTGGCGGCGCGGTCGCTCGCTCCTCGCCTGTTCGCACTCCGCGCGATGGCACTCGCGGCGCCGGGGGAACGCCCGAAGCCGAACTCGTCGCACTCATCGACGACCTGACGGCGCAGATGCACGCAGCTGCCGCGGAACTGCAATTTGAACTTGCCGCACGACTGCGTGACGAACTTGTCGACCTCAAACAAGAACTGCGACAGATGCGCGCAGCACGGTGAGCGCACGACAGTCATGGTGGTCAACACCATCGTGTTCCCCTTCGCTCTCAGTGCCTGCGTCCGGTAGCCTTGGACAGGTTGAGGGGGAGTACTCCGGCAAGCGAGGCGTCGTCAACACGGTGAGTTCACCCGGCGCCTCCACCAC
>JAEZVQ010000198.1 GCA_023420745.1 Actinomycetes bacterium | reverse complement strand
GCGAGGGAGTGACGCGGAAAATGGGCGCCCGGTCAGTTCAATCACTTCGAGGGCACGCACCACTCGTCGGGTATTGCGCGCGTCGATCTGCTCAGCTGCAGTGGGGTCGAGTGCCGCAAGTCGCGCGTGCGCCCCACCGTAGCCGACCTCGCCAGCCCACTGTTCGAGGCGTCGACGAATGTCGGGATCGGTTCCGGGAAACTCCATCTCGTCGAGTAGCGCTCGCACGTACAGCCCCGACCCGCCAACGGCAATGACCTGGTGGTCGCGCGCCTCAATGGCCGCAACGTCACGGCGCGCTTCCTGCTGGTAGCGTGCCACGGAGGCGACCTCGTCAATATCGAGGACGTCGACTTGGTGGTAAGGAATCTCGCGCCGCTCGACAGTCGACGGCTTCGCGGTGCCGATATCCATCCCGCGGTAGAGCGAAAACGCGTCCATGGATACGATCTCTGCCGCTCGCCCACCCCGTCGAGGCGCCTCGATGGCGAGGGTGTGGGCAAGCGATGATTTCCCCGTGGCGCTAGCTCCGACAATCGCGATGATCACGTGCCTACCTTAGACGCTGACGCACGATAGGCTAAAGAGCGTGGCGATCGGAACTGTCTACCCAGAAATCATTACCGCGGAAGTGGTGCGCCAACTCTTGGACGCACAGGGCTTGGCTTTCTATTCTAGTGAAGACAGGGGCTTCGCCATTCCCTTTTCCGATCACGTCGTCTATCTCGATTCGCGGAATTTCGACGACGGCACCATCATGTGGCATATCAATACGCGATGGTCGCGCTGCATCAATATGCGCTACATTGCCGAGGCGAAGAACGCCGTCCAGGAATGGCATGCGCGCACCTATATGCCGAAACTGATCTACTCCATCGACGACGATGGTTTTATTCGCTTTCACGCGATTTGGACGTTTGCCTGGGAGTTTGGCGTGACCCATGAACAGGCGAGCGCAGCACTTCAATCGGGAATCTACCTCATGGGTGTCGTGCTTGAGCACCTCGAGTCGTATTTTCCGGACAGGTGGAAGGAGACGGATCAGTGAGTATCAAGGATCGTTTCACGTCGTTCTTCCGCGATCGCGGGAATGATCCTCAGCCCGGAGATTCATCGCGGGATCGCGCGGTCGACGACACGGTGCCGTCTGTTGAGGATGATATTCCCGTTCACAACGTGTCGGAACCGATGACGAGGGAACAAGCGGCGTTCAGTGGCGAGTTTCTTCACAAACCGGTCGATCTCAGTGTCATCGTCGAGCTATGTGACGAAATCGACGTCCTCCTCCACGGTGTTGACGACAATGAAGTCCGCATTGTCATTAACGACGTGATCTACCGCGTGAGTGTGTCGGAGGGCAACGAGTGGCTGCGTTTCGCGGTGACGATGGCGATTCCAAATCCGCTGAGCGAGGAGTCTCGCGCCGGGATGAGTGAGGAAGAAGCGACGTCTGCGGCTGCTCATGTCCTCATCGATGCGCTCAACAGTTGGAATACCTCACATATTGAGCCAACGGGCTACATCAATCGTGAGGGCGACCAGTGGATGGTGTGTCTCGACTCGTCGTTCCACATCATCGAGGGGCTGACCGCTCGCCAGTTGTTCGCCCTTCTCGCCAGAGCCTCGACAGCCACTGAGATGGCGATGGAGACCATCCCGGGCATGGTGCTGCCAACCGTCTAGGCTGTATCACCGATCAGCGTCACGACGATCAGATCGTGCATCGCTAGTGGCTATTGCGCGGACGCATTCCAATCGTCGGGATACCGAGTGGCACGCGGTTGTCGTCACCACTACACCCGTCGTCAGCGTGTGCACAACGCCACTTCTCCCCCGCTCGGGTGACGCGCACGTCGAACAGCCCACCACTGGCACCGGAGTCGGCAACGAGGTGGTGGGGCGCCCCGTGGGTGACGGTGGCACGCACAATGTCACCGGGACACACGTCAACCCCGTATTCCATCCCATCGGGGAGGGCGAGATGGACGAGCCGGTTGTCGCGGGCACGCCCAGACACGCGGTGTGAGGCGTGATCTTTACGCCCCTCGGATTCGGCGATGAGAACCTCGACGTCGCGACCCGCCCACGCGGCGGAGTCTTCTTCGCAGATGCGTTCTTGTAGCGCAACGAGACGCTGGTAGCGTTCCTGCGCGATGTCGGCGGGAACCTGGTCGTCCATATCCGCTGCCGGCGTGCCGGGGCGAGGCGAGTACAAGAAGGTGAAGGCCGAGGTGAAACGTGAGGCTTCGACCACGTCGAGGGTGCGTTGAAAATCGTCTTCCGTTTCACCGGGGAACCCGACAATAATGTCAGTGGTGATTGCCGCGTCCGGGATTGCTTCGCGTACCCGACGCAAAATTCCCTCGAATTTCGCGGTGCGATAGGAGCGGCGCATCATCCGAAGAATCCGATCAGAGCCGGACTGCAACGGCATGTGCAGGCTTGGCATTACCGTCGGCGTCTGCGCCATCGCCTCGATGACGTCGTCGGTGAATGCAGCCGGGTGTGGACTGGTGAACCGCACGCGCTCGATCCCATCCACGGCGCCGACACTGCGCAAGAGCTGTGAAAATGCGTGACGCTCACCAAAACTCACCCCGTAGGAGTTGACGTTTTGTCCCAGTAGCGTGACCTCGATAGCACCTTCGGAAACCACTGCTTCGACTTCGGCGAGAATTTCGCCGGGGCGACGATCACGTTCCTTCCCGCGCAGGTGGGGGACGATGCAGAAGGTGCAGGTGTTGTTGCATCCCACAGAAATCGACACCCACGCGGCGTAGGCGGATTCGCGACGCGTTGGCAGTGTTGAGGGGAAAACCTTGAGTGATTCTTCAATTTCGACGGCAGCGTCGCGATTGTGTGCGGCGCGTTTGAGCAGCACCGGCAACACGTCAATATTGTGGGTGCCGAAGACGACGTCAACCCACGGAGCGCGCTCGACAATTCGTTCACGCATCTGTTGGGCGAGGCATCCACCGACCGCGATTTGCATATCGGGGCGCTCGCGCTTGACCTGTGCCAGTTGCCCGAGGTTGCCGAAGAGCCGGTTCGCTGCGTTTTCGCGC
>JAEZVQ010000190.1 GCA_023420745.1 Actinomycetes bacterium | reverse complement strand
CCCCGCCCCCCCCGGCCCCCACCACCGGGGCGCACATGGTGGCGACGACCCCGCTGGCTCGCGCTTCACACCCGTCGAATCGTGAACACGCCGAGCGCCTCGCCACCGTCATTGCTGAGGTTCTCGATGCCGCTGATGCCCGCCCCGGTGGCGCGCACGCGGTCGATCGCATCGTTGTCGGCACTGGTCCGGCCCCGTTTACCGGGCTGCGAGCCGGTCTGATCACCGCGCACGTGATGGGGAAAACCTGGGAGGTTCCCGTCCTCGGCGTGTGCTCACTCGACGTGCTGGCACGTCAATATCTCGACGACCTCGCCGCCGACGAGGAGGTCGTGGTCGTCACCGATGCGCGGCGCCGGGAAGTGTATTGGGCACACTATCGGGCGCGCGGCGCTCACGACGTCGAGGTGATCGACGGACCGGGAGTGGGTCGTGCCGAGGCGGTGGCGAATCGTTTTCGCCACGCTACGGTCACCTTCGCCGGGGCGGGCTGTGCCCTCTACCCTGAGCAGCTGCCGAGCAGTGTCCCGACGCTGAACCTGGCACCTGAGGTTGCCTCCCGACTCGTTCGGGCACGCCTAGCCAGTCTCGTTGGCGACGCCGATCACTTCGCCGCACTGTTCCCCACGACCCCGCTGTATCTGCGCCGCCCCGCCATCCACCCCGGTGCGGGTGCGTCAAGTACCGGATCGCACCTCTAGCCGTGTGCTATCGGAGAATCAGGTGACAGCATGGGGGGTGGGATGAGCGAGGAACAGCCGGGTGCGGCGGGTGGCGCGGATTCCACGATCGTGCGCGAACTCGGTTCTGCCGACCTGTTTTCTCTCATCGAACTCGAAGAGCAGATTTTCGGCGCGGAAGCGTGGAGCGAGGCACTCGTCCTTGAGGAACTCAACGGTTCAGATCGCTACTACGTGGGAATCGTCACCGACGACGCGCGCCAGCGACTGCTCGGCTATGCCGGAATTCGCCTCGCTATCGACACCGACGTCATGACGATCGGGGTGCACGCCGACGCGCGTGGACGCGGGTTCGGAGGGCGCCTACTCGACCACCTCATCGACCACTGTCGGATGACTGTCCTGCCCTCGAATCGCGATCCGCGCCTCGCTGACGAGCGCCCACATCGCATCGAGCGAGTGTTCCTCGAGGTGCGCGAAAGCAATGAGGTCGCACAATCGCTGTATCGCTCGCGGGGATTTCGCGAGATTTCGCGGATTCCTCGCTACTACCACCAGCCGAGCGAGGCAGCGGTCGTGATGACCCTCGACCTGCGATAACACTCGTCGGTCGATAGCACTCATCCGGCGACAAATTCGTGTCGGAAAAGACGGTGCCCACGTGGCGACGGGGTTCGTCACCGCGGGGGCACGTCGATTACCTGGTGTAGCGTCGCTCAGGCGCCTCAGTCAATCACAGGTCGCGAACCGCGACGTCTGATTCGAGGCGACCTTGACGCGGTCGCGTCCCTTCGGGAGTGGGGGTGCGTCCCACTACCATCACCATGAACGGATGCCACGAGCTGTCGGCAAAGAGGTCGGCATCAATCCCATCAAAATCGGCGCCGGTCATCGGACCGACGTGGAAGCCGTGGGCTCGCAGCGCAAGAATGGTGTAGCCCGCCTGGAGCATCGCCGCGTCGCGTGCCATCTGGTGGTTGCCGCTCACCATGTCGACCAGTTCCGGCCCGGTGCCCATGGTCAGCATTCCCTCACCGAAGTTCTCATCCCAACAGGCGACGACCACGGTGGGAGCAGCATCGACATAGGGCTGGTTCCCCGCAGCCATCCGCTTGACGAGGGTGGCGCGCGCCTCGTCGGAGTTGACCACGGCCAGGCGAAGAGCATTGGCGTTGAACGCGGTCGGCGCCCACCGCACATCGTCATAGACGCGGCGAATGTCGTCGATCGTCACCGGCTCGTCAACGAAGGTGCGTTGCGTATGCGCGTCAGAGAAGAGGGATGCGAGAGCCTCGGAACTCACAGAAGTTGGGACGGAATTCGTCATGGTGCCAATCACTCCTTTTTGCTGTCGGTTCCTTTCGATTTCACCAGAGTCACCGACGGTAAGCGACTTGATGTGAGTTATCACATTTTTCGTCACCACCGCTTTGCGTAATCCCCACCTCGCCACCGCCTCGCCACGTCATGACAGGAGTGTCAGCAACGTCGCTCTCATCACGTCGCAGGTGTGGAGCGCGCACGGTCTTTTCAGCGAGTTTTCAGCAGAAAACGAGGATTTTTCGGGGCTCGCACGACCGCTGCCACTGGCGGAAAACACGGTTCGTGGGACGGAGGTCTTACCTCGCCGCTATCGGGTCGATACGCTGGACGTCATGAGCACAAAGTCAGTCGCACAGCGTCGGCGCCGAGCGTGGAGCACGAACGTTTTCGTGAAACAGCTCATGGCGATTTCCGGGCTGTTCTTCGTCATGTTCGTTATCGTCCACGCCTACGGGAACCTCAAGATGTTCCTCGGCGAAGAGGCATACAACCACTACGCCCACTGGTTGAAGGTTGATGCCTTTGAGCCGCTGCTACCGCCCACGGGTCTGATCTGGATTTTCCGTTCTGCCATGATCCTTATGGCGGTGCTCCACATCGGTTCGGCATTCCACACCTGGTTCGTGTCGCGCCGCGCACGCTCCGACCGCTACGTGGTGAAGAAGAACGTCGCCGAGTCCTACGCAGCTCGCACGATGCGCTTCTCTGCCGTGTTCTTGCTGCTGCTGATCGTCTTCCACATCCTGCACTTCACCACCGGCACCTTCGAGCTGGGCTTCGATGCGGCAGCTACCGCTGACTCGCCGTACGCGCGCATGGTCGGCGCCTTCTCGAACCCGGCGCTGGTCGTCGTCTACGCCATTTTCGTCGGCATGCTGGCGATGCACATCGGTCACGGCATCTGGTCCGCGTTGCAGACGATGGGGTGGCTGCGCCGTAATACGCAGGCGTTTGCGATCACCGCCGGCGGTGTCGTCGCGGCGATCGTGTTCATCATGTTCATGGCCCCGCCGGTCGCTATCGCAGTCGGTTTCATCAGTTGAGGAATGGGAAAATGACTGATCAGTTGATCCACGGCCTGTACCGCGAGGGCGAAAAAATCGCGGACACCAAGGCGCCTCTCGACGTCCCGATTTCCCAGTGCTGGGAGACTCGTAAGTTCAACGCGAAGCTGGTGAACCCCGCCAACCGACGCAAGCTCAAGGTCATTATCGTCGGCTCCGGTCTCGCCGGTGGCGCCGCAGCGGCGTCGCTGGGCGAAATGGGCTACCAGGTCAAGGTGTTCTTCTACCAGGATTCTGCTCGTCGCGCGCACTCGATTGCTGCGCAGGGTGGCATCAACGCGGCGAAGAACTACCGCAATGACAACGACTCCGTCTACCGGCTCTTCTACGACACGGTCAAGGGTGGCGACTACCGTGCCCGTGAGACGAACGTCTACCGTCTGGCGGAAGTGTCGGCAAACATTATCGACCAGTGCGTGGCGCAGGGCGTTCCCTTCGCCCGCGAATACGGCGGTCTGCTCGACAACCGTTCTTTCGGTGGTGTGCAGGTGTCGCGTACCTTCTGCGCTCGCGGTCAGACAGGTCAGCAGCTGCTGATCGGCGCCTACCAGGCACTCGAACGCCAGGTCAACGCCGGAACCGTCCACGAGTACGCTCGCCACGAAATGATCGAGCTCATCGTCCACGACGGGCGTGCCCGCGGCATCATTGCCCGCGACATGGTCACCGGTGAACTCGAAGCCCACACCGCGGACGCGGTGGTACTCGCCACCGGCGGTTACGGCAACGTCTTCTTCCTCTCCACCAACGCGATGGGCTGCAACGGGACGGCGGCGTGGCGCGCACACCGCAAGGGTGCGTTCTTCGCCAACCCCTGCTACACGCAGATCCACCCCACCTGCATTCCTCAGCACGGCGACCAGCAGTCGAAGCTGACCCTGATGTCGGAATCGCTGCGCAACGACGGTCGCATCTGGGTGCCCAAGCGTGCCGAGGACTGCAAGAAGGATCCGCGCGACATCCCCGAAGAGGATCGCGACTACTACCTCGAACGCATCTACCCGTCCTTCGGTAACCTCGTCCCCCGCGACATTGCCTCGCGTCAAGCGAAGAATATGTGCGACGAGGGACGCGGTGTCGGCCCTGAGATTGAAGGCACCTCCCGCGGTGTCTACCTCGATTTCGCCGAGGCGATCGAGCGCATGGGGCGCGACGCGGTTTCCGCGAAATACGGCAACCTGTTCGACATGTACGAGCGCATCACCGGGGACAACCCCTACGAAGTGCCGATGCGGATTTACCCTGCCGTCCACTACACCATGGGTGGTCTGTGGGTCGACTACGACCTCGAGTCGAACCTGCCCGGTCTCTACGTCGCCGGTGAGGCGAACTTCTCCGACCACGGGGCGAACCGTCTGGGAGCGTCCGCACTCATGCAGGGGCTGTCTGACGGCTACTTCGTGTTGCCGAACACCATTAACGACTACCTCGCTGGCGCGTTTGGGTTTGACGCGATTGACGAAAACACTCCGGCCGTGGCCGACGCCCTGAAGGAAACTCAGGAACGTATCGACCGCCTGATGGCGATTGACGGTAACCGTTCAGTCGACTCCTTCCACAAGGCTCTGGGCAAGATCATGTGGGAGTACTGCGGGATGGAACGCACCGAAGCCGGGCTGAAGAAGGCGATCGGGATGATTCGTGAGCTGCGCGAGGAGTTCTGGCGCAATGTTCGCATCCCCGGCAAGTCCGTCGGTGAAATGAACCAGTCGCTCGAGCGTGCGGGTCGCCTCGTCGACTTCCTCGAACTCGGCGAGCTGATGTGCATCGACGCGCGCCATCGTGAAGAGTCGTGTGGCGGGCACTTCCGTGCCGAATCGCAGACGGAAGAAGGCGAAGCCCTGCGTCACGACGACGAGTTCCTCTACGTCGCCGCGTGGGAGTGGAGTGGCGAGAATAGCGCTCCGATCCTCCACAAGGAAGACCTGGTCTACAACAACATCGAGCTGAAGCAGCGGAGTTACAAGTGAACCTGACACTGAAAATTTGGCGCCAAAATGGTCCCGAAGACTCTGGCGCAATGCATGAGTACAAGGTCGTTGGGATCTCCGAGGGCTCATCGTTCCTGGAGATGCTCGACATCCTCAACGAAGAGCTGTTTGAACGCGGTGAGGAGCCGATCGCATTCGACTCCGACTGCCGTGAAGGCATCTGCGGCATGTGTGGTGTCGTCATCAACGGCATCGCCCACGGGCCGGAGGTGACCACCACCTGCCAGCTCCACATGCGATCCTTCAATGACGGTGACACGATCACCATCGAACCGTGGCGCGCCACCGCGTTCCCGGTCATCAAGGATCTCGTCGTTGACCGTTCGGCACTCGACCGCATTATCCAGGCTGGCGGCTACATTTCCGTCAACACCGGTGCGGCTCCGGATGCGCATGCGACTCCTGTTCCTAAAGACAAGGCAGATCGCGCATTTGAGGCGGCAGCGTGCATTGGCTGCGGCGCGTGCGTTGCCGCGTGCCCCAACGCGTCGGCCATGCTGTTCACCTCGGCGAAGGTCACCCACCTCAACCTGCTGCCGCAGGGTCAGCCGGAGAACCTCACCCGCGTGACCAATATGCTCAACCAGCTCGACGCTGAAGGGTTCGGCACCTGCACCAACATCGGCGAATGTGCCGCGGTGTGCCCGAAACAGATCCCGCTCGACGTCATCTCCACGCTCAACCGTCAGCTCGGAAAGGCTGTCCTCAAGGGCGTGTGATCACGAGCTGGAAGCCGGGCGCGTCTGTTGGTCTTGGCGCCCGCTTCCTCCGCGTCTCGCGGTCAACACATTCACTGTGAGTGAGTGGCGCCGTTTCCTTTCGTCTGGCGTTGGGCAGAAGATTCGCGAGACATGAAAATCGGGGTGAATCCCATGGG
>JAEZVQ010000159.1 GCA_023420745.1 Actinomycetes bacterium | reverse complement strand
ATGAGGTAGAACAGCTGATCCTCGCTGACTTTCGTCACCGTCGCCTCGTGCCCCATCTCCACGTCATCCGTACGGACGTCGACATAGGGGTAGGTGTCGGTGCGGGAATCTTTATCGACCAGCAACGCATCGCACAGCACATTCGACTTCGAGTGACGCGCGTTTTCGTCAATGCGGACGAGACCGCGGTAGGAGGCACGCCCGCCGTTTCGCGATACGGACTTCGACACGATCGAGGACGACGTGTACGGCGCCATGTGCACCATCTTCGCCCCGGTGTCCTGGTGCTGTCCTTCACCGGCGAAACCAATCGAGAGCGTTTCGCCTTTGGCGTGCGGTCCCATGAGGTAGCACGCCGGGTATTTCATGGTCACCGCTGAACCGATATTGCCATCGATCCATTCCATCGTCCCGCCCTCTTCGACTATCGCGCGCTGTGTGACGAGGTTGAGGACGTTGTTCGACCAGTTCTGAATCGTCGTGTAGCGTACGCGCGCATCCTTGAGGACGAAAATTTCGACGATTGCCGAGTGCAGCGAGTTGGTGTCGTAGATCGGCGCGGTGCAGCCCTCAACGTAGTGAACGTAGGAGCCTTCGTCTGCGACGATCAAGGTGCGTTCAAACTGCCCCATCGCTTCCGTATTGATGCGGAAGTACGCCTGAAGCGGGATTTCTACGTGCACGCCCGGCGGCACGTAGACGAAGGAACCACCCGACCACGCGGCGGTGTTCAGCGCCGCGAACTTGTTGTCACCAGCGGGGACGGCTTTGCCGAAGAACCGCTCGAAAATCTCAGGGTGCTCACGCAGCCCGGTGTCGGTGTCGAGGAAGATCACGCCCTGGCGTTCGAGGTCTTCTTGAATCTGCTGGTAGACGACTTCGGACTCGTACTGTGCGGCCACGCCAGCGACGAGACGATTACGTTCGGCCTCGGGGATCCCTAACCGGTCGTAGGTCGACTTGATCTCCGGTGGAAGGTCATCCCACGACTGCGCCACGCGGTCCGTGGGGCGCACGTAGTACTTGAAGCTGTCGAAGTCGATATCGAATAGGTCGGCGCCCCACGTCGGCAAGGGCTTGCGTTCCCACGCTTTGAGCCCCTTGAGACGACGCTTGAGCATCCACTCCGGTTCGCCCTTAACGGCAGAAATATGGCGAACGACATCTTCGTTCAAGCCGCGTTCAACGTCGAGACTGTAGTCGTCGGAGTCACGCCACCCGTATTCGTAGGCGCCGATGGAGTTAATGATCTCCTCGTCGCTACGCGGCTGGCTGTCCTCAACCACCGTTTCGCGTGATGTGGTCATAGTGTTCCTTCCTCGTCAGGCTTCGTGAGCCCGATTTGTCCGATGTGACCATCGGTTCTTGCGCGACGCCTGCGCGACGGGGACATTCGTGGTGCACACGTGTTCGCCCCCTGCCAGTGTCGCCAGTCGTTGTACGTGGACGTCGAGTAGACGGGCGAATGCCTGGGTTTCGGCTTCGCACAGCTGTGGGAACTTCTCCGCCACGCTCAGGATCGGACAGTGCCCCTGGCACAGTTGAACCGCGAATTGACCGTCTCCGATTTCGCGCACGCTTGCCGCATACCCATCTTGGGTGAGTGCGTCGGCGAGAGCCTGAGCCCGCACCTTCGGGTCGCTACCCGCGTGGCGCACCGTCGGCGTGTATTTGCGTTCAATCTCGCGCGAGCGCGATGCAGCGAAAGACTCGAGTGCGTCCTCCCCAACCGTTTGAGCAAGGTAGGTCATGGCACGCGAGGCAATCTCGGCGTAAGAGTCGTGGAGTTTCGCGTGAGCGGCGTCGGTTGCCACGTAGTGTCGGGCGGGTCGCCCTCGCCCTCGCGGCTTCGTCTGCACGACCTCATGTTCAGCGATCGCACCCTGCGATTCGAGGGTGGTGATATGGCGCCGAACTGCCGCGGTGGTGAGACCGAGGATCCTCGCAATTGCCGAGGCGGTGACCGGGCCCTTTTCGACCACGAGGTCGAGGACGAGCTCGCGTGTTCCTTGCTCGTCTGCGGTCGTCACGTCTCCCCTCCCATCCGTCATCCACTGCGGTTGTCGTCTCACACCTTTGCCACTTCACCCCGCACGCACGCAGCCCCATCGGGTCATGCGACGCGCGGCGAATTCCAGGCACGAAAACACGCGGCTATTCGCGGATTGCGCCGCATTGTCTCCCGTGCGATGTCGACGACTATCACACTGTTGTGATCCTGTTGTAACGCCCGCCAGTTTACACCATTTACGAAACTCACTCATGACGAAAACCTCGCGCCAACCCCACCATCGCACATGAGATCAGCGAAATTCTGGCGGCATATCGCCTCTGTCAGGTCAACGGGGATCGACGGTGATTTCTTTCACCCGGCTCATCGGTGAACGAAGCCACGGAGCCTCGCTGTCCCGACCGGGCAATCTCTCACCGTCTCCATCCCGCCCTGCCGCGCCTCGATACCACGCCCACGCTGCCAGCGCGCCGGCGACCAACGACGGATTATGTAACCGTCCATCAAGGACAGCCTCGACGACCTCGCTCAGTACCACCCAGCGAGTCTCCATCTCCAGTTCTTCGTCTTCTCGCTGATGGCGGGTCTGCGCTGGAACTTGTTCCACGCCGCTCGCCCAGTAGATGCGTAGCCCTTCGGTTGAGCCACCGGGCGAGGTGAAGTAGTCAACAAGGACCCGCCATGTCGTGGCCGTCATATCGGCTTCCTCCCACAGTTCCCGCTGTGCCGCTGCCAGTGGATCCTCGCCCTCAATGTCGAGCAGCCCGGCGGGAATCTCCCACAGGGTTGCACGAACGGGGTGACGATATTGGCTAACGAGGAGAATCTCGGGCTCAGTATCCCAGTGACGCACGGCAACAATCGCCACCGCACCGGTGTGCGCGACATAGTGACGCGCGACCTCATGCCCGTCGGTGACCTCGACGATGTCCTCATCCATATCGAATACCGCGCCGTTCCACACTCGGCGATGCGCGCGCACCGGTTTGGCTGTCGGGCGATCCTCCAACGGGTGAGCACTGTGAGCTGCGCTGATCATCGATGATGTCACGACTGTGCCTTCCTTTCAGTGGTGTTCGCTGCTTCCTCCTCGCGTGGGGAAGAGCCGAATTTGCGCTGGCTGCGCAGTATCGCTCCCCACGGCGTGTACCGGTAGGCACCAATCAGTGCGATGGCGAGGATGGCGAGACCGATGATCGCGGCGACAATTGTCGCTACCAGCGGGTGCATCACTTCGTTCCCCCACCGGCATGTTGTCGAGGTGGCCAGCCAGGCCAGACCGGTCGGCACCGCGATAACGGCGAGGGTGCTCAGCGCGGCGCGTCCCACGCCTGCGAGCGCCGCATTCCCGGCATGGCGGCGGATCGCGATCAGCATGGCGATACCGCCGACGCTCATGCCCACACTGTGAGAGGTTGCGATCATGGCCAGGGTTCGATCGCCGTCGCCACGCACTGCGCACACGGTCATGATTGTCCAGGCACAACCGGCGACGGTGCACCAGGCGAGTGCTGCGCCTCGCCACGCTGATCGCGCGGCGTTGATCGCGTAGAGGACACGTTGACCGAAGAACAGGAGCCCGTAGCCGACGAGTGCCGGGGCGATGCACAGCAGCGCTATCGCCATATTCCCCACCGGTGTCAGCAGTGAGAAGAACTCTTCGGCGACCGGCGCCATGGCGATGAGCAGCCCAACTCCAATAATGCTCACCGTGATCAAGGCTGCCGCGGCACGCGCCGCAG
>JAEZVQ010000136.1 GCA_023420745.1 Actinomycetes bacterium | reverse complement strand
TCATTCCCGTGGCCATGATTGGGACGAATATCGCCCAGCCCATCGGGACGAAAATTCCTCGGCGCCACCCAATCGGCATCGTCATCGGCGAACCATTGGATTTTTCCCGCTACCGGGGGCTGTCGCGCGACCGCTTCACGCTGCGTGCCGTCACCGACGAAATCATGTACAACCTCATGCTCTTGTCCGGTCAGGAATACGTTGACCTCTACGCCGCTGACGTCAAGGCGCAACTGGCGAAAGAAGGGAAGTTCTCCGGTCCGGTTCCCGGCGGCGCCAAGGCGCCCGGCGGACGCGAAGTGCCGAAGGTCGAGGTACCTACTCCGCGTGAAGAAGATTTCGTCGACGCCGAGGAGATTGCCGCGAAAGTTGCCGACGCTGTCGACACCGCGAAGGATCGTGACAGCGACGAGCCGCTAGGATGAGTTGAGGTACTTCCGAGGAACCGGGCGCGGTGACAGCCGTGTCCCTCCCGGTCGATCACGAACGGTCGAACACCAACCGAAAGGGTTAGATTCATGTCAGTCAAGCGCGTCGCCCTGCTCACCGCCGGCGGATTCGCTCCCTGCCTGTCCTCCGCGGTCGGCGGACTCATCGAGCGCTACACCGAACTCGACCCCAGTGTCGAGATCATTGCCTACCAGCATGGCTATCACGGTCTCCTCACCGGAAACTACATCACTATCACCGACGAAGGGCGCGCTAAAGCCTCCCTGCTCCACTCCTTCGGCGGGTCGCCGATTGGCAACTCCCGGGTCAAGCTGACAAACGCGAAAGACCTCGTGGCGCGCGGTCTGGTCAAGGAAGGCGACGATCCGCTCAAGGTTGCGGCTGAACGCCTGCGTGAGGACAAGGTTGACGTCCTCCACACCATCGGTGGCGACGACACCAACACCACTGCCGCCGACCTCGCTCACTACCTCGAAGAAAACGACTACCGCCTCACTGTTGTCGGCTTGCCGAAGACGATCGACAACGACATCGTGCCGATCCGCCAGTCCCTCGGCGCGTGGACGGCCGCGGAACAGGCGTCGCTCTACGCGCAAAACATTATTGGCGAGCACCGGTCGAACCCGCGGATGCTGATCATCCACGAAGTGATGGGACGCAACTGCGGATACCTCACCGCTGCTGCCGCGAAGTTCTACCGCGACTGGTGGAAGACCCAGGAATGGGCACCCGAACTCGGTCTGAGCGCCGAGAGGTGGGATATCCACGCGGTCTACGTCCCTGAGTCCGATATTTCCATTGACGCTGAGGCCACTCGCCTCAAGGCGATCATGGACGAAATCGGCAACGTCAATATCTTCCTCTCCGAAGGTGCCGGTGTCGCCGACATCATCCGTGAAATGGAAGAAGCCGGCGAAGAGGTACAGCGTGACCCCTTCGGTCACGTCAAACTCGACACCATCAACCCCGGTCAGTGGTTCGCCAAGAAGTTCGCAGAGCGTATTGGCGCCGAAAAGGTGATGGTGCAAAAGTCCGGGTATTTCTCCCGTTCAGCGGCGGCGAATGCCGATGACCTGCGTCTGATCAAGTCGATGACGGATTACGCCGTCGAATGTGCGTTCCGCGGCGAAGCCGGGGTCATCGGACACGACGAGGAAGACGGCGGCAAACTCAAGTCGATTGCATTCTCGCGAATCAAGGGGGCAAAAGCCTTCGACGTCACCCAGCCGTGGTTCACTGAGATGCTGAGCGAAATCGGACAGGCCTGATACTCACGTTGACACTGCACTGACGCGGGTGCGTATCCCACCAGTTGGAGGGTGCGCACCCGCGTTTGTCCCCACTCGATAGGCTGAAAACTATGATCACCGACGAGCCGTGCCCCTGGGATACCTGGCGTCATTGTCCCGCCGCTCAACAACCGGCGTACCCGGATGCCGACGAGGTGCGCCACGTCGTCGAACAGCTGCGACGTCGCCCACCGCTGGTGTTCGCCGGTGAAGCGGATGCTCTGCGGGAGAAAATCGCCCAGGCAGGGCGCGGAGAAGCGTTCGTCCTCATGGGAGGCGACTGCGCTGAAACGTTCCATGACTCCACCGCGGATCAAATTCGGATGAAGATCCAAACACTGCTTCAAATGGCGGTGGTACTGACCTACGCTGCGTCAGTTCCGGTGGTCAAGGTGGGGCGAATTGCGGGACAGTACGCAAAACCGCGCTCCAGTGACGTGGAAACCGTCGGGGGAGTGACCCTCCCGTCCTACCGGGGCGACGCCGTCAATGACTACGCGTTCACCGAGCAGGCACGGCGGCCAGATCCTCGACGCCTCCTCGAGGTGTACCAACATTCTGCCGCCTCGCTCAACCTCATTCGCGCCTTCACCAAGGGAGGCTACGCCGACATGCGCCGCGTCCACGAATGGAACCGCGGCTTCACCGCAAACCCCGAATATGCGCGCTACGAAGCACTCGCTGAGGAAATCAACCGTGCAGTGAAGTTCATGGAGGCGGCTGGCGCCGAGTTCGACGGGCTGCGAGTCGTTGATCTCTACGCCTCTCACGAAGCGCTACTGCTCGAATACGAAGCGGCAATGACGCGGATCGACTCGCGCGGCGGCGACCTGTACAACACTTCCGGTCATTTTCTGTGGATTGGTGAGCGCACGCGACAGCTCGACGGTGCTCACGTCGAGCTGCTCCGCGAAGTCCACAACCCGATTGGTGTCAAGATCGGTCCGAGCGTCACGGCATCCGACCTCGTGGCATTGATCGACCGGCTCAACCCTGAGGGCGAGCCGGGGCGGTTGAGTTTCATCACCCGGATGGGCGCTGATCGCATCCGTGACGTGCTACCGCCACTGCTTGAAGCCGTGGAATCAGACGGTCGTCCCGTGACGTGGATTTCTGATCCGATGCACGGCAACACCATCACCTCAACGACCGGCTACAAGACCCGCGATTTCGACACGATCATGTCCGAGGTCGAAGGGTTCTTCCACGCTCACCGCGATGTCGGCACCGCGCCGGGCGGAATTCACTTTGAGCTCACCGGAGACGACGTGACCGAGGTTCTCGGCGGTGCCGAACACCTCGATGAGTGCCGTCTCACCGAACGGTATGAAACGCTCGTCGATCCGCGCCTCAACCACCAACAGTCGTTGGAAATGGCATTTCGCGTCGCTCAACTGCTCCACACGAACAGGTGAGCGTCAGGATAGCTCGACGAGCTACACCATTCGGATCGTCACCGTGGATCCCACT
The DNA here is from genome assembly GCA_023420745.1 of Actinomycetes bacterium. Lineage (GTDB taxonomy): Bacteria > Actinomycetota > Actinomycetes > Actinomycetales > Actinomycetaceae > Gleimia. The sequence continues at coordinate 756 of JAEZVQ010000136.1, read as the reverse complement.
TCAGCCATTTCCCCGGCGGCTGGGCTCTGGGTAACGACCTGACCGATGACAACAAATACCCGGTCGACCTTGACTGAGAATCCCGCGCTTTCCAAGGTTGCGCGAGCATCTTCTTCGCTCATCCGCACGACATTGGGAACCTCAACCATACGCGGTCCTTTCGACACGGTGAGGGTGACGATGTCGCCACGGTGAAGTACCTCGTTCGCTGCGGGCTGCTGAGAGATTACCGAGCCTTTTGCCACCGTGTCGGAGAAATCTTCACTGCGCTGCACTCTCAATCCGGCGTCAGTGAGAGTCTTCTCTGCGGTATCAGCATCCTGACCAGTGACGTTGGCGACGGTGATGGGTTCGCGCCCCTTCGACACGACGAGTTTGACCGGACTGTCGTGGACGACGGTGGTTCCCGCCGCCGGATCCATGGCGATAATCGAGCCTTCCGGGATGGTTTCAGAATATGCCTCGGACACGTCGCCAACGGTCAGCACTGCGTCGGTCAGCGCTTTCTTCGCCTCATCAAGGGGTGTTGACACTGCGTCCGGCACCGTCACCATATGGATGCCGAGGGAGACGGTGAGCGTCACTGCGCCATTCTTGTGAACTTTTTGATCGGCAGCGGGGGAGGTGCTGGCGATCAAACCGACGGCGACGGTATCGGAATAGTCCTCCGCTCGAATGACGTCGAGATTGAGGGCCGACAACTGCGCATTCGCATCCGCTTCACTCATTCCGACAAGATTCGGCACCGTGATATAG
>JAEZVQ010000127.1 GCA_023420745.1 Actinomycetes bacterium | reverse complement strand
CGCGACATAATTGTCGATACATTCGACTTTACGCCGATACTGACCGATCCGGCGCACACCTTCGCGCAAACCATGACGAAAAGAGAATCCACTCGATGACCGAGACACCACAGCAGAGCCATCCGGTGCGCGTGAGTCGACGTGTGTCTGACCTCGGGCTCGCCGGAGCTGGGGCGCTCGTTGGTCTCGCAGTGGGATCCGCTGTCGGGATTCCGTGGGAACTTGGCGAACCTCCCGCCGACGATGATGTGGTGGAGCCGCGCGGCAACGGCGTATTACTCCCCGGCGAATGGAGTGTCGATGTCCACCTCGCCATCCTCGTCGCCGAAGTGGTGGCCGAAGTCGATGTCAGCACCGAACCCGGACGGCACCTCCTCGCCCAACGCATCCTCACCTGGTACGACAGTGAACCGGCGCACGTGCCGCTGTCGATTCAGCGGGTATGCGAAGTTGCGCGCAACCCCGGGGCATTAGGTGAGCAGTGGAGATCGCGCCTAGCTGGGGTCGGATGCGGCGCGCAGGTGATGGTCAATGCCGCTACCGCAATGGAAACCGCAGCCGAAGTCATCGCCCTCACCACTCCGCCGCGCCTGCGCCACCACGACAGTTCCACCCTGGCAATGATGGTGCCGGTTGCGCTGGCAGGTGTGGAGGATCGCGATCGACGCCACCGCGGCGCGACCGCGGTGAGCACGCTCGTCACCGCCGACCCCGTCGTCACCGCATGCCACCAGTTCTACGCGCACCTCGTGGCACGCGCCCTCACCGGCAGCGGCGACTATCGTGATCGCGAGGGTGACACCTGGTTTGATCCCACCACCGTCGCCCACGCCTTCGACGACACGGTGACCGACAGGGTGGGCGATGGGGGAGACGAATGGGTTGCCCACGCGCTGTCCGTACTGCTACCGGACTCCACTGGAACCTCCACCGGACTGGGGTTTGCGCGCACGCGAACCGGTGGAGGAGCAGGGCTCGATCCGCTGTCAGCTCTCGCCCGGATATTCCGAGCCATTGACGCTGCGACTACGCTCACCCAGGGTGCTCAGGGTGCTCAGGGTGCTCAGGGTGCTGCTAGAACGGTGGCGGGATCGCCGGTGCGTCGCGTCATCGACGCAGCGGTGCGCGGCGGCGGCGATACCGACACGGTGGCGTGCCTTGCCGGGGCGCTCGCGGGCGCAGCGTGTGGACTGGCGCATATCCCGGACGACTGGGCGAGGCGCACCTGGGGGTGGCCGGGGATGAGAGTCGATGGGATGCGTGATCTCGGCGTCGCCTGCGTCTACCGTGGACTCGACGCCACCGGCGCAATCACGGCCTCACCGGCTGATCGCAGCGACCAATGACGGCAGTGCCGCGATTACCACGGTGGCGCTGATATGCGCGGCATCCTCAGCGTCAATGTGGAAGTCTTGGTCGGCTGAGGGACCACACAGATCGGACACGCCGCGAGCCGACACCATCGGGATCCCCACCAGCGAACACACCTGCGCCGCGGCTGTTGACTCCATATCCGCCCCCAGTGCGTCGGAGAAGCGGCGACGCATCTGCTCCGCCGAGTCGGCGAGGATGAAAGCATCAGAGGACAGCACCAAGCCGGCGTGGATGCGCGATTTCGGTGACACCGTGGTCAGCGCTTTCGCACCGTCACGAGTGAGGATGTCAGCGAGGTCAGTGCCGGCACGATAGTCCACCGGCATCCCCGGCACCTGACCGGGCGCGTAGTTGAAGGCGGTCGCGTCAGCACCGGAATAGGTGAAACGGGTGCCGACGATGAGGTCGCGCACGTTGACGTCTCGTCCCAGACCGCCCGTCGTCCCCGCGCAGATATAGGCACCGATGCGCTGGTCAAACACCATGCCTGCTTGCGCCGCGGTGGCAGCCGCATTGGCGATACCAATGCCGGAGACGACCACGGCAACCTCGACACCGTCGATGGTGCCGACGTGGAACATGCGCGACCCTGCGGTGAGCTGGTCGCGACAGTCGAGACGTTCAAGGAATGGGGCGGCTTCAATATCCATCGCAGCAGCAATGACGATGGTGGGCGCGTCGGGCATAGGGACCTCTCGAAGACTGTGGATCAGGCGATTCCACAATAGTGCCAACGTGGGACTCGGAGTGCGCTGATGTCGCCGAGGAGCGAGGCGGGTTCTACGCTAGTCCCAGAACGGACAATCGCAATGAGGAGGACGGACGAGGTGCGTGACGAAACGCCGGTGGAGTTGACGACGGTAGAAACCGGGTCGAGCCCAGCCGGGTTGATCTCCGGTGAAGTCAGCGTCGAAGACGAGCAGGTGGTGCGCCCCCTGTCCGTATTCGACATCTTCCGCATCGGTATCGGACCGTCCTCGTCGCACACCGTCGGTCCGATGCGTGCCGGATACGCCTTCGTTCACGAACTGCACGACCTCGGGTTTCGAGCGGTGCGCGTGCGCGTCGAACTTTTCGGCTCTCTTGGCGCCACCGGACGCGGTCACTCTACCGACCGCGCGGTACTGCTCGGGCTGGAAGGCTACGTCCCCGACACCGTTCCCGGCGACATCGTCGCCACCTGTTTGGAACGGGTGACAGATACCGAGCGTCTTCACCTGTTCGGTCACGACCCGATTCCTTTCGCGCGCGAGGACATGGTGTTCTCGCCATTCACCGTGCTGCCCTACCATGTCAACGCGCTGACGATTACCGCCACCGTCGCCGACCGTGCTGAACCGTTTTCCCGCACCTACTATTCGGTCGGTGGTGGCTTCGTCATGGAGGATCGCTCTCCGGATCCGACTACGCCCGACGTCGTTGCCCTCGCCACTTCCGAGGTGGCGCAATCCCACGCGCTACCGGCACCTTTCCCCTTCGCCACCGCCGCTCAACTTGTCGACCTGTGCGAACGTCACGGGATGTCGATTGCCGAGGTCGTTCGCGCTAACGAGGAGGCGGCACGACCGGCGAAGGAGATTGACGACTACCTCGAACTCGTGTGCGCCACGATGTCGGAGTGTATTGACGCGGGCTGTCGCACGACCGGGGTTCTCCCCGGCGGGCTGCGAGTGGCACGGCGTGCACCGGCACTGTACGAATCGCTGTCGGGTCGCTCCGGCGTGTCGGCACAGGGGGTCGCGTGGGCGGGCACCAACGACGACCCGATGCGTGCGATGGACTGGGTTAACCTCTTTGCCCTCGCCGTCAATGAAGAAAACGCTGCCGGTCATCGCGTCGTCACCGCGCCGACAAACGGCGCTGCTGGCGTGATCCCCGCGGTGCTCGGCTACCTCGTGCGCTTTTGCCCCGAAGGACGGGGGGACGCGAAGTGCGTGTGCGCCGATTTCCTCCTCGCCGCCACCGCAATCGGCGCCCTGATCAAAACGAATGCGTCCATCGCCGGCGCTGAAGTCGGGTGCCAAGGTGAGGTCGGCTCAGCGTCGGCCATGGCGGCCGGGGGGCTGGCTCAAGCCCTCGGCGGAACACCGCGTCAGGTGGAAAACGCGGCGGAGATCGCCATGGAGCACTCGCTGGGGCTGACCTGCGACCCGATTGGCGGTCTCGTGCAGATTCCCTGCATTGAACGCAACGCGATCGCCGCGGTTAAGGCGATCAACGCCGCGCGAATGGCGATGTGGGGCGATGGGCGACACACGGTGTCCCTCGACGCAGCCATCGAGACGATGTGGCAAACCGGTCAAGACATGCTGTCGAAGTACAAAGAAACGGCGGCCGGTGGTCTCGCCGTCAATGTCGTCGAGTGCTGAGCGGCGCCGGAACCGCTGAGGTTGGTGCTGCTGAGTTTGGCACTAACACGGTTGGCACCGCGGTCGGTACTGGCGCGCGACACGCCGCGACACGCCGACGATTCTTTCGCAATTTTCCCCGCAGTTATCCACATATTCACACCCTGTGGATAACTCGTGATTGGCAGTGTGTCGCGGGGTGAGGAACGCGCTCCACACCGCTGTCCACAGGTCGGTGGAGCCAATGAGTGAAACACGCCATGTTGTGGTAGTCGCGGATTCCGACCACTAGGTATAGTGTTTTCACTCGTTGGACGAACAGACGTCGTCAAGAAATGACACTCGCGTAATTCCACCGCTGTGATCGCGGTAGAGTGGAACTAGCGAGCACAGAACATACACGAGACAAAGACCGAGAGATTGAGGTGGCGACAATGAGCATTACCGTGTACACCAAGCCCATGTGCGTCCAGTGCGACGCAACCAAGCGCCAGCTCAACAAGCAGGGTCTCGACTACGTTACCGTCGACCTCACCGAAGATGCCGACGCCCTCGAATACGTCAAGGGGCTGGGGTTTGCCCAGGCGCCCGTCGTCGTTGCCGGTGACGAGGTGTGGTCAGGCTACCGTCCCGACCTCATTAAGAAGGTCGCGCAGGTCGAGGCAGCCGTCGTCAACGGCTAGTTGCCGGGCGCGCACCGCGCGCATCGTGAGACATCCATCGCGGGTAGATATCGCAGATACACAGGGAGGACGCACCGTGACGACGCGGAGCGACAGGGATGACGAGACAGACTCCGTCTACGTCGTCTATTTCTCCTCAGCGACGCAAAACACCAAGCGATTCGTCGACAAGCTCGGTTTCGACAATGCTCGGATCCCCCTGCTCCCACGCGATGGATTCCTCACCGTCGAACGCGACTACATTCTCATCACCCCCACCTACGGTGGAGGATCGATCAAAGGCGCAGTGCCGAAACAGGTCATCAAGTTCCTCAACGACGAAAACAACCGCCGCCACTGCCGCGGGGTCATCGCCTCGGGAAATACCAATTTCGGAACCGCCTACGCGCTCGCTGGCGACATCATTGCGAAGAAACTCGGCGTGGCGCACATGTATCGGTTTGAATTACTGGGGACACCCAAAGACGTAGAGATTGTGAGAAACGGACTGGAGGAACTGTGGCAGAAAATCTGACCGACACTGGGCTGGAAACCGCGCCCTCGCCTGACCTCGACTATCACGCCCTCAACGCGCAGCTTAACCTGTACGACAGCGACGGCAAGATTCAGTTCGACGCGGACAAGAAAGCGGCACGGCAGTACTTCCTCCAGCACGTCAACCAAAACACCGTTTTCTTCCACAACCTGCGCGAAAAGCTCGACTACCTCGTCGAAAACGGCTACTACGAGCCCGAGGTGCTCGAACAGTACTCGTTCGACTTCATCAAGAGCCTTTACCAGCGTGCCTACGCCAAGAAATTCCGCTTCCCCACCTTCCTCGGCGCCTTCAAGTACTACACCTCGTACACGCTGAAGACGTTTGACGGCAAGCGCTACCTCGAACGCTTCGAGGATCGCGTCGCTGTGGTGTCGCTCTACCTCGCGCGCGGGGACGAGCGTCTGGCTGAAAAGCTCGTTGACGAAATCATGGATGGTCGCTTCCAGCCCGCCACCCCAACGTTCCTCAACGCGGGGAAGAAAGCACGCGGCGAACTCGTCTCCTGCTTCCTGCTGCGCGTGGAAGACAATATGGAGTCGATTGCCCGCGCCATCAACTCTGCGTTGCAGCTGTCGAAGCGCGGTGGCGGTGTCGCACTGTCGCTGACCAACCTGCGCGAAGCAGGAGCGCCAATTAAGAAGATTGAGAACCAGTCCTCCGGTGTTGTCCCGGTGATGAAGCTGCTCGAGGACTCCTTCTCCTACGCCAACCAGCTCGGCGCACGTCAGGGGGCGGGAGCGGTGTACCTCCACGCCCATCACCCTGACATCATGAGCTTCCTCGACACCAAGCGTGAAAACGCCGACGAGAAGATCCGCATTAAGTCACTGTCGCTCGGTGTTGTCATTCCCGACATCACCTTCGAGTTGGCTAAGCGCAATGAAGACATGTACCTGTTCAGCCCCTATGACATTGAACGGGTTTACGGCAAGCCGTTTTCCGATATTTCCGTCACCGAGAAATACCACGAGATGGTTGAGGACGGGCGGATTCGTAAGAAGAAGATCAACGCGCGACGCTTCTTCCAAACCATTGCCGAAATTCAGTTTGAATCCGGTTATCCCTACATTGTTTTTGAAGACACGGTGAATCGCGCGAACCCGATTAAGGGGCGCGTGACCATGTCGAATCTGTGCTCGGAGATCCTTCAAGTGTCGGAGCCTTCGACTTTTGCTGAAGACCTGTCTTTTACCCACGTTGGTAAGGACATCTCCTGCAACCTCGGATCTCTCAACATCGCGAAGACGATGGACTCCCCGGACTTCGCCCAGACTGTTGAAGTGGCGGTGCGCGGGTTGACCGCGGTGTCCGATCTGTCGAATATCGCCGCCGCGCCGTCGATTGAACGCGGCAACCGGATGAGCCACGCCATCGGCTTGGGGCAGATGAACCTCCACGGGTTCCTCGCCCGCGAACGCATCCACTACGGCTCTGAAGAAGCGCTCGACTTCACCAACATGTATTTCTACGCGGTGGCGTACCACACCATCCTCGCGTCGAATATCATCGCCAAGGAACGCGGGGAAAAATTCGTCGGTTTCGAGGACTCCGCCTACGCGTCCGGCGAGTACTTCACCAAGTACATCGAGGGCGAGTGGGTACCGACCACGCCCCGCGTTAAGGAACTGTTCGACAACTCTTCGATTCACCTGCCCACCCCGGACGATTGGCGTGCGCTCGCGGCCAGCGTTGCCGAACACGGCATGTACCACCAGAACCTCCAGGCGGTGCCGCCAACCGGATCGATCTCCTACATCAATTACTCGACCTCGTCGATCCACCCGATCGTGTCGAGGATCGAAATCCGCAAGGAAGGCAAGATCGGTCGCGTCTACTACCCGGCGCCGTACATGACGAACGACAACCTCGAGTACTACAAGGACGCCTACGAAATCGGTCCGCAGCCGATTATCGACACCTACGCGGTGGCGACGCAGCACGTCGATCAAGGGTTGTCACTCACCCTGTTCTACCCTGACACGGTGTCGACACGAGACCTCAATAAGTCCTACATCTACGCGTGGCGCAAAGGCATCAAGACGATGTACTACATGCGGATTCGCCAAATGGCACTGCAGGGCACCGAGGTTGAAGGGTGCGTGTCCTGCATGCTCTAGCCTCGTGAGCGCATGTGTTAACGGCCGCTGAGCCGCGCAACCTTGCGACCCTCGACAACGTGACAGACACGACCCTCGCGCCGGGAGCGCGGGGGTCGTGTCCATCGTGAGAACATAAGGCGCGTACGTCATGACCAACAGAGGAAGAAAGGGGATAGGTATGTCATCGACAACGGTAGAAAACACCAGCGAATCGCGGATGGGTGAGCGCCAGCGCCGCATGGGAGAAGCCCCGATCTTGCCGTTGATTCTCACCTTCGGCGTACCGGCGATGATTTCCCAGTTCGTCCAGGTGTCGTATTCGATCATCGACTCGATTTTTGTTGGTCAAGCCCGCGGTGAGCTCGGTCTGGCGGCGCTGACCGTGTGCTTTCCTGCCATCCTCGGTACAGTCGCGGTGGCGATGCTCGCCGCAGTCGGGGCGAGTATTTTGTTCGGAATCCGCCTGGGGCAGGGGCGACTGCGCTCATGTGCGAGGATTTTCGGCTCCACCATCACCCATGCGGTGATCACCGCGATCATCCTCGGGATTTTTGGATACTTCGGGGCGCGATGGATGGTCGAAGTCTCAGGGGCGACAGATGCCATCGTTGCCGATGCGGCGGCATACCTGCGAATTTACGTCGGTCTGTTCATCGTTCAGTCGCTGGGATACACCCTCAACGCGTTCATTACCGGGTGTGGTCACCCTCTGCGTGCCACCGTCACCCAGGTGGTTGCCGCAGTGTCAAATATTGTCTTCGACTACATCTTCGTCATCCGCTGGGACTGGGGTGTTGAGGGTGCTGCGTGGGCAACCGTGCTCGGCTGGACGCTTGGTGTCGCCACTGCCGCACAATTTTTCTTCAGTCGCCACGTTCCCTTCCAACTCACACTCTCCTCATTTCGACCCTCGTGGTTCAATCTGCGTAAGACGATGGCCTACGGTCTGCCCGGCGCGTTGATGACCTGCGGGGCGATGCTGTCGCTGCTCATCGTGACCCGTGTGGTCACACATTTTGGCGGACAGTCGTGGGTTGGTGCCGAGGGTGGCCTCGCCATGTATAACGTCGTACGCCGTGGCTACGAAATCCTTCTCATCCCCGGCATTGGGATCGCTATGGGATGCTCGACGTTATTTTCATACAACTTCGGTGCCGGCAAGTTCCAACGTCTTCGCCGGATCTTCTGGACATGTGCCGCCACGTCCATTGTGATTCTCGCCGTCGTCTGGGTGCCGGTGCTGATTTTTGGGCGAGAGATCATGATGCTCTTCGGTCTGCCCGACAACGTCACCGACTATGCCGGGTTCCTCATGCGAATTAGCGTGATCTTGGCGCCGGTTGTCGTGTTCGAAATTGTGGCCGGAACGCTGTTCCAAGGCGCAGGGAAATACGTTCAAGCCACCTTCCTCAACGTCATGCGCAGCTTGGTTGTTACCACAGTGCTGGCGATCATCTTCCCGATTTGGCTGGCTGAACCGCTGGGAATCAGTCCGTTCACCGCGATTTACGTTGCCGAACCAGTGTCGGATGTGCTGATGCTCGTGGTGACGCTGGTGCTGATGGTGCCGTTCCTCGCGCGGATGCGTGCCGTCGAGCGAGGTGAGATGACCATCGAGGAAGCACGGTTGACCCCACCCGCTGACCACTCGGGTGTGTAGCCCGCGGACAGCACCGGGGCGCGCGACCGCGACTGTCAGTTGAGAGTCAGTGACCGGAAACGGTTGAGTGCCCCGGCGATGTCGACGCTGCGAGGACGAACGAGGAACGCTGCCTTACCCGGCGCTCCGAGACCGTCAAGACCGTGAGCGTCAATGATTCGATCGAGCCCGTCGAGTGCCTCGCGCAGCGTGGTGTCACCGTCGAAAGCGGTGGCACGCGTGGCATCGGTCAACGCGCGAAGCGCCCATGCGATTGCCTCCGTCTGGCCGGGATCGACGATCTGCTCAATGTCTGACACGTCAATATCTTGGCGGTCAAGAGCAATCCGGTGCAGACCCTGCGACTTCGTTTTCGCCTTGCCTCCGTGCGGTTTGCCCGGGCGAGGACGACGCTCGGTCACCGCCGGGAACCCCGCCTCGTCACGACGCTCACGCGGCTGCGCTGCGACGACTTCGCGGGCGCGGTCGGTGACGTCGAGGCAACGATAGTGATCCATCATCAGTACCCGGTCAGCAACGTCGAGGTAGTCACCGGAACCACCCATGACGAGGATCGTTGACACACCCGAATCTGACAGACCGGCGATGCGATCGACGAATGGGGTGATTGGCTCGCGATCGGCGCTGACGAGTGCACGCATCCGTTCATCGCGGATCATCAGGTTTGTGGCCGAGGTGTCTTCATCAACGAGGAGCGCACGCGAACCGGCTTCGATGGCTTCAACGATTGCTGCGGCTTGTGAGGTCGATCCCGAGGCATTTTCCGTGGAAAAGCGCCGCGTGTCCGCGCCTCCGGGAAGACCGGTGATGAAGGCGGAAATATCGACTCCGGTGACTGCGCGACCGTCGGCGGCACGCACTTTCACCGCGTCGGGGATCATCGCGACGAGCTCGCGCCCATCATCGGGAACGTGTGCGTAGACGCTGCGCTGCAATGCCGATAGCAGCGTCGATTTCCCGTGGTAGCCGCCGCCAACGATGACAGTGATTCCCGGGGTGAGCGCCATCCCTGTCACCTCGCCCGCGTGGGGGAGGGTGACGGTGGCGCGAAGCGACTCCGGTGAGGTAAAAGCCACCGCATCCGACAGCGGCAGATCTGACACCCCTGAACGCCTCGCCAGCACCGAGTTGTCGGCGACGAAGGCAATCCAGCCGCGCTGGTCAAGCTCCTCGCGAAGCGCACAGTAGTCGACGTAGGTGGCGACGTGGCGGCGCAGAGCCTCGAGGTGGTCACCGGCATCTTCGGAGACAAAATCTAACGTATCCGCGATCGCGTAGGGGATGTCGACGTCAGCGAGGCGCGCCATTGCGTGACCGAGGATGGTGCGACCACGCGCGGGGAACTGGCATTGGAAACGCAGCTCGACACGCGTGGGTGACGCAAAAGCGTAGGAGCGTTCGAGGATTTCTTGACCGCAGCGTGCGATGCGCAGCTCGTCGGTGTGGCGAATCGCGTGGGCGAAGGAACGCGCAAGAAAGTCGGCGGTGGCGACGCAGCGTTCGCGGGTGGAGAGAAGATCCTCGGGGATCCCCATGTCGCGAGGCGATGCGGTGACGCGAAGCGCCGACGGGGGAGCGTAGGGGTCGGACTGGACGCGGTCGATATGGAGCGTGAAATCCCCGTAGTCGTAGTCGCCGATGAGGGAGCGGTACGACCCGTAGGAGCGACCGTCGAGGTCGTGGAGGCGCGTAATGAGGTCGCGGTCGCTGCCGTGGCGGCGTTCAAATTCTCGGCGAGGATGATTGCCGTGTCCGCCGCGCATCCCGGTCGTCGAATCGGATTGTCCTGCGCGGAATTGTGGAGTGAAACGAGACGATTCGTCAGCCACGATCGGTTCCTTCCCCGGTTGTCCTCACCGGCGCGAAACAGCCGGATTCTCACATTGACGCGACCCCCGCCGCGCCCCCTCAGTGTAGCGACGATCCTGGTCGCTAAGCTGGAACGTATGAGCTCACATTCTTCACCAGTGCACACCGGCTCCACCGGGCCGATGGTTGAACCCCGGTCCCACGACCGCATCATTCACGGTCGAACACACAGCGACCCGTGGTCGTGGATTGACATCACCGCCGCTGACGCCCCCGCCGCTGACCGCGCTACCGTCACTGAACTGGTTGCCGCCGAAAACGCATGGTGCGACCAGGTGATGGCGGGAACTGAAGAACTGCAACAGCGTATCGTTGACGAAATCACTCGGCGCACGGTGGAAACCGATGTCAGCGCACCGGTGCGACGCGGACACTACTGGTATGCCACCCGCACATTCGAGGGTGTGGATTACCCGCGTCACATCCGCATCCCCGTCACCGACGGCGAAGACGGGTACCCGACGCTCGACCCGCGCGTTGTTCGCGACGACGAAGAGATCCTGCTCGACCAGGCGGAGCGTGCCGGCGACGCCGACTTCTACTCGGCTCCCATGCTCGAAATCAGTGACGACGAACGTCTGTGCGCGTGGCTGGAGGATCGTAGCGGTGGCGAGGTTTTCGACATTATCGTGCGTGACATTGCCAGCGGCGACATTGTCGACGACGCGGTGACGGGCGCCCACTACGGGCTCGTCCTCGCTGGCGACTGGGTGTACTACATGCGTTGCGATGACGCGTGGCGCGCCCACCAGGTGTGGGCTCACCGTCTCGGTACCTCGGCCAGCGACGACATCCTCGTGTTTGAAGAACCTGACGAGCGATTTGAAACCGGTGTGCGTCGCTCCGATGATGACCGGTGGATCGTCATTGAAAGCTACGCGCGCCTGTCGACACGTATGTATCTGCTCCCCGTTGGTGCGCCCGTGCAGCCGCGCCCCGTGTACGACTGGGAGCCGACACTGATCGTCGAAGTTGAGTGCGCGGGCGACCACCTGCTGATTAACCACAATCGGGAGCGTGCCAACCAGACGCTCGCGGTCGCTGCGCTGAGCGTCGGCGTTGACGACTTCACGCCAATCACTCCCGAGCCCTCGACGCACACGCCCGGGCGCGCTGATGACCGTGCTATCGCCCCGGTCGATACGTGGTGCGAACTCGGGGTGCCGAACCGTGAGGACGAGCGGTTGATTTCCATGACTGCTCACCGCACGTTCACCGCGGTGGAGTTGCGCAGCGGCGGTCAGCAGCAGGTGGCGATCCTCAACCGTCGTGACGGTGCGAACGATGGTGCGCTGTATCAGCCTCCCGTGCTCATTGATACCGACGCGCAAGTGCGGCGCATCGAGGTCATCGGGGCAAACGAGTGGGACAGCGAATGTGTGCGCGTCGTCGTCGATTCGCCGATCCAACCGCCAACAACGATCGACTACTATGCGCATTCCGGTCGTTCGGTGGTAGTGAAAACACTGGAAGCGCCGGGCTTTGATTCCGCGGACTACCGTAGCGAGCAGGTGTGGGTGCCCTCGCGTGACGGTGTGAGAATCCCGGTGTCGCTGTACTACCGCAGCGACGTGCGCCCCGACGGGACGAACCCGGTGTTGCTCTACGGGTACGGTTCCTACGAGGTGTCGATGGATGCGCGGTTCACCGCCACTCGCACGACTTTGATCGAACGCGGCGTCGTCTATGCCATCGCTCATATTCGCGGTGGTGGCGAGATGGGTCGCGCCTGGTATGAAGATGGGAAGTTCGAGCGAAAAACCAATACTTTCAACGACTTCGTCGATGTCACCCGGTGGCTGGTCGAGTCCGGTTGGGCGAAGCCCGGTCGCATTGTTGCCGAGGGTGGATCCGCTGGCGGTCTGCTCATGGGAGCCATCGCTAACCAGGCGCCCGAGCTTTACGCCGGTGTGGTGGCGCACGTGCCGTTTGTCGATGCGTTGAATACGATTCTCGACCCGGCGAAGCCGCTGACCGTTGGCGAGTGGGACGAGTGGGGCAACCCTGTGGAGTCTCCAGAAATCTTCGACGTCATGCGCTCCTACTCGCCCTATGACAATGTGCGAGAGGTGGCCTATCCGGCGATCTATGCGACCACCAGCCTCAACGACATCCGCGTGTGCTACGTCGAACCGTTGAAGTGGATGCAGCGGCTTCGTCACGTGTCGAAAGTTGGCGAGTCCAATCCGGTGGCATGTCGTATCCAGGAGGTGGCCGGGCACGCCGGAGGATCCGGTCGTACGAAAGCTCGCGCTGAATTTGGAGAAGCAGCAGCATTCATGCTGCGTGCACTCGGTGTCATTGAGCGCAACTGAGCACCACTGGCGCAACTGAGAAGAGGGGATGAGGATATGGCGATGATGGCGGCAGTTGACGGCTCCTGCCTGGGTAACCCCGGTGCTGCGGCGTGGTGCTGGTATGTCGATGACCAGCATTGGGCGTGCGGCGGCTGGGAGCAGTCGACGAATAACGTCGCGGAACTGACGGCGGTGCTCGAGCTGTTGCGTGCCACGCGCGGAGAGGACGAGGCACTGACCATCGTCGCCGATTCTCAGTACGTCATTAAGTCGATGACGCAGTGGATTCACGGGTGGAAACGCAACGGGTGGATGACGGCGGCGAAGAAACCGGTAGCAAATGCCGAGATTATTCGCGCTATCGATGAAGAGCTGCGCGGTCGTGATGTCGAGTTCACCTGGGTGCGCGGTCACGACGGGCACGTGCTCAACGAGGCAGCCGATACGCGCGCTCGTGCCTGCGCGGAGGCGATTCGAGACGGGCGCCAACCTGATTGTGGTCCCGGTTTGCGTCTCGCACCACCCTCGGTTGATGAGGATGGTGATAGTGGCGGTCTCGACAGTACTCACCTCGACAGTGCTCACCTCGACGGTGTTCGATGCGACAGTGAGGCGGAGGATGCTGAGCAGTCGCGAGGCGCCGATATTGTTGACCTCTTTTCCTTTACTGCGCCGCGCCAGGAACGGGGCGCTCCGGCAATCGTGAGCACCCCCGCATCAGACAGCACGGAAAACCACCGCTTCGGCGAATACAGCACTGGTGGATTCAGCGCCTCGGATCACCGCATGCGTCGCTACCGCCACCACGGTGTCGAAATTGTCGAGCATCGGGTGCGCGTCCCTCTCGACTACGCCAATCCCGAGGGTGACACCATCGAACTGTTTGCCCGCGAAGTCACTCGAGGCGACTCGTCGACAAAACCTGCCATCATCTTCATGCAGGGCGGTCCAGGCGGTCGAGCACCACGCCCCGGCGATTTTCGCGACGGTTGGATCGGTCGAGCCCTCGACACTCACCGTGTCATCCTGATGGACGAACGTGGTACCGGTCTGTCCACCCGCCTCGACCACTTGACACTTTCGGCACTGGACACGGTTGATGCCCAGGTCGACTACCTCACGCATTTCCGCGCCGATTCGATGGTGGAGGATGCGGAGACGCTTCGACACCTCCTCAACGGCGGAAAACCGTGGGCGACACTCGGTCAGTCCTACGGGGGGTTTATCAACACCACCTATCTCAGTCGCCATCCCGAAGGGCTGAGCGCCGCCTACTTCACCGGTGGTCTGCCCGGCTTGACGTCAATCGACACCATCTACCGCGCCACCTACCGCGCGACCGAGGTGCGCAACCGCGAGTACTTCACCCGCTACCCCGACGACGATGCGACGCTGCGCGACATCCTCACCCACCTCGCCACCCACGAGGAAATACTGCCCACCGGTGAGCGCTTGACGCCGGGGCGGCTACGGATGCTTGGGATGTTGCTGGGGACGGCAACCGGGTTCGACCAGCTTCACTATTTCTTTGAAGGACCGTTCACGCACGTGCGCGGCGAACGCCGGTTGACGACACAGTTCCTCGACATGATCTGGCGCCAGGTATCGATGAACGATTCTCCGATGTACGCGCTACTTCACGAAAGTATTTACGCCGGTGCCTTAAGTTCGCTCCATGGGCAGGCGACGAACTGGTCGGCGTGGCGACTGGCTCAGGCTGCGGGCAGTGACGGGGTGAGTGAAGGATTCGCCCTTGATGCTGACCCGCGCGACACCTCGACGCCGATCTACCTCACCGGCGAACACATCTACCCCTTCATTTTTGATGAGGATCCCGCACTCACTCCGATGCGTCAGATTGCGCACGCACTGGCGGTGAAAACCGACTGGGGCACGCTCTATGACCTCGATGTGCTCGCCGACGCACGTGTGCCCGCCTCCGCTGCCGTCTACGCCGAGGACATGTTCGTTCCTTTAGAGCTATCCCTCGACACCGCCCGCGCCGCTGGTGTGCGCACGTGGGTGACGAATGAGTACCAGCATGACGGGCTGCGCGTTGGTGGCGGTGAAGTGCTGTCGCGGCTCATCGACCTCGCCGTCGACTAGTTCGTTGTTATGTTGTCTGCGCGCGACTCGCGCGGAAAGTAAGGTGACGCTCAGTTGAGCGTTGTATGATCCGGTGCCGTGACTGTACTCGCTGTTCAGATTGTTATCGTTGCGGTTGGGATCCTCACCGCTGTGGTGACACGCAGCGGTGTAGCGAGGATTCGTCACTGTGCTGCGGCCGGTATTTTCGCTTCCTGTGTTGCCGTCCTCGGCTATGCAGTATTCGCGCCCGACACGGTGGTCTATTCCCTCACTGTCAATCCGGCGGTGATTGGCGCCGTTATTGCCATCATGGTCGTAACCATGCTCGTTATTGCGGCGATCACGGGTTTTCTGTCCGCTCGTGCCCACCTCACGCTCGCGCAGGCGTATGCCGAAATTGAGCCTGAAAAGCGGCAGCAGCAGCGACCCGCGTGGCGGATCTGGACGCTGCGCATCCTCTCCATTGCGTTTCTTATCGGCGCCGCGGTGCTCATCGGTGTCATCGTCCACGGCGTGCGCTACATTGGCTCACTTTTCGGCGCTCTCGAAGCCGACCAGGTGCTGTTCTTCCTCCAGATGCAAAACCCCGGTGCCACACCAATGATGATCGACGGCACCATCAACCGCATGATCTACCCGATCATTGCCGGCGTCGGTGCGGTACTGTCAGGAAGCATCCTCGTTCTCGACTGGTTTACCGTGGCGCACCAGCTGCGCCCCGCTTTCACCAGGCGTCGAGCGAAACATTGCATCGCCGCTGTCATGGCTGTGCTCCTCGTCGCCTCACTCGGCTACGGGATGTACAAGATCCCCGTCGCTCAAATCGTGGCGCGTGCCTTTGAAACGTCGACGTTTATCGAAGACAACTACGTGGCTCCCAGCCCCAGCGTGGTGAAGTTCCCGGAGAAGAAACGCAACCTCATCCACATCTACCTCGAATCGATGGAGAACTCGTACTACTCCACCGACGAGGGTGGCTACCAGTCAAGCGACCTGATGCCCGACCTTGCGCAGTTGACTCGCGAAAACGTGTCGTTTTCTCACACGGATCACTTCGGAGGACCGCACCAGACCGTGGGGGCAAATCATTCAGTGGCCGGGATGTTGAACTTCCACGCCGGTGTCCCCATGCTCCCGCTATTCCGGCACTCACCTATTGGAACCATCTCCTATCCGGACTTCACCACCATCGGTGACATCCTTGAAGCAGAGGGTTACCACAACGAGTTTATGGTCGGTTCGGATTCGTCGTGGCATGATCTCGGCGCCTACTACCGTCAGCACGGCAACTTCGACGTCTTCGACATCACCACCGCCAAAGAACGTGGGCTCGTTCCCCCGAACTATCACGTGTGGTGGGGTATCGAGGATGACAAACTCTACGAATATGCCAAAGACGAGCTGACGAAGCTCGGCAACGCCGACCAGCCGTTTTACTTCATTTTGGAAAACGCGGACACGCACGCGCCCGGCGGCTACGTGTCACCGAAGATGACCGAACGCCCCTACGGGCAGCAGTACGCCAACGTCATCCATTACTCGCAGAAACAAACCGTCGCGCTGGTGCGGTGGATCCAACAGCAACCGTGGTACAAGGACACGACGATTATCCTCACCGGTGACCATCGCACCATGGATACGACCTTCGTTGACGGGTGGGATCCCGCTTACGAACGCACCATCGTCAACGTTTTCGTCAACGGTGCGCAGCCTGACCCCGGTCCCGAATGCACCCACAACCGTGACTACGCGCCCTTCGACTACTTCCCGACCATCCTCGCTTCGATTGGGGCGACGATTGAGGGGGATCGACTTGGGCTAGGGACAAACCTGTACTCGGGGACGCCAACGCTACTTGAACGCTACGGCATCGGTCACGTTCAAGAAGAACTCAATAAACGTTCACCGTTCTTCGAAGAACACCGAGCTGAGGATCTCAAACGTGACGATTGGAATACGCCACGGTAACACCCCCGCGTGTCGCTTGACAGATTGCGTCACGAGGATGTGATTTGAGCTCAATTGTTGGTGTGCTCGCGCTCGGCGGCGCATAATGGACAGTGATGTTCACACTGGCTCATTTTTGTCGCACGGGCGCGCGCCTCAGCGCGTGTGCTGTCGTGTGCGCACTTGCCCTGCCAATGACGACGGGAGCCGCGTTCGCGGACTCGGTGACTGTGTCATCCGACCGTATTCACACCGAGGTCACGCCATTACTCGTCGTCGACGACATGAACATTATTCGCTACGACTCCACAGCCCAGGCAGCTTCGGTTGATGCGTCACGGCGTTCATGGGCAACCACCGCTCATACCGTGTACCTCGTCAATCCGGGTAACACCGCAGTTTTTGCCGCACTGACGTCGGTGGGTGCTACTACACTCGGCGGTCCGGTGCTTTACACCTCAGAAAATGGGACGCTACCGGAGAATACGATCCTCGAAATTGCTCGCCTTCATCCGCAGCGAATCGTCGCTATTGGGGACGTGACGAAGGTGAGCGACAACGCGGTCACCGCCGCGCGTGACGCCGCTGTTGCCTCGACAAAGACTAAGAAGGGTGTCAAGGCAGTTGACGTCACCACCCAGCGTATTGATTCGACCGACCCTCTCGTCGTGTCGCGAACGGTAGTTTCTGGGCTGACCGACGCTGAACATCCGGTGCGCACGGTGTATGCGGTTGCTGTGCGCTGGGAGAAACCGGGAGAAAAATCCGCTTCCGGTGCGGCTTCCAGTGGGGCACACACGCAGGTGGCAACTTCGTCCCAGGTGCGCACGCCCACTGTGCAAACGCTGATGGCATCGGCAATTGCCGGGTCGATCGATGACGGGGTTGTGCTCCTCGTTGACGAGGGGTCGAGCGCGGAAGCGAAGACGGTGATTGATGCGATTGCGCCGGAATTCGTTACTCTCGTCGGAGATATGCCAAAGACTACGGCTGATGCGTTGAGTGCTGGGCGGAAAAAGAGCGTGTTGAAGGGGCAGAAGCCGGAAACGATGGCGCTAGATGCGGCGTCACTTCGTGCCCTCGTGGCAAATTCGTCGCCCGTGGTGGTGCCCGTTGATGACCCGGTGTCGATTCTCATCGGAGCGACGACAGCGAACGGTCCTCTCGTCGGCGTGGAACCGACAATGACGGTGCGACGAGTCAACGACCTCGTGCGCACTGTTGCTGAACTGTCCGGGGTGACGACTCGACGCTATGTGGCGATTGGCGCGGCATCGTCGGGCGTTACGCTGTTTGATCCTCACCGCACCGGGGTCACCGGTGCCGTCGGCAAGTAACATCTCCATCGAAGGGAAGTGGGATTGATGACGATCGACGCTAGTGGAGTTTCGGCGAGCGTATGGCATTCCCTTGCTGAGGAACGCCCCGACGTGGCTGAGGCGGTCGTTGTTGGCGGCGCGGTGTTCGCCTGGTACGCCATGCCTGACGTGGTTCGCTCTTCACTCGTTCGTTTTGTTGGGAAGACGGCGATCCTCGGAGGTGTCGTCTGCTACTACGCACATCTGCCTGGTGTGACCGACGCGATTCGCGAACTGCCCGAAGCGGCTCGTCGCAGTCTCGATGACGCGGGGTTGAGCGACTTGCCGACCGGGGTGAAAGTGGGAGCGCTGGCTGTCACCGGCGTCGCCACCCTCGCACTGAACTCCGCGGTTGAGCGTTTCATTCTTCATCGAGGCGAACGTCGCAAGGCGTCTGGGAAACGACTGCCGCACGTGCGCCAAGGACTCGTCCTCGGCGCCATCGCTGGTGGGCTCACCTATCTGTCGGCACACAAGTAGACTGCCTTTTCGCCCCCATCGTTCGCCATTACGGGAAAGGAACGCCATGACTGCGGACAACGCGCACGTCTTCGAAGCGATCAACTGGAACAAACTCGAGGACGACAAAGATCTCGAGGTGTGGGATCGCCTGACGGGGAACTTCTGGCTTCCCGAGAAGATTCCGTTGTCGAACGACATCCCGTCGTGGCGCACTCTCACCGCTGCCGAACAGGACATGACGAACAAGGTGTTCACCAACCTCACCTTGCTCGACACGCTTCAGGGCACGGTCGGCGCCGTGTCACTCATCCCTGACGCCCGCACCCCCCACGAAGAGGCGGTACTGACCAACATTGCCTTCATGGAGTCCGTCCACGCGCGCTCCTACTCGTCGATTTTCTCCCCCCTGCTGTCAACCGAGGAAATCAACGCGGTCTTCCGGTGGTCGCGTGAAAACGAGCAGTTGCAAAACAAGGCTCGCATTATCAACTCCTACTATGTGGCCGATGACCCCGAGAAGAAGAAGGTGGCATCGACGATGCTGGAATCCTTCCTCTTCTATTCCGGTTTCTACGCGCCGATGTACTGGTCGGCGCACGCGAAGCTGACGAATACTGCCGACCTCATCCGCCTGATCATCCGTGACGAGGCGGTTCACGGCTACTACATTGGCTACAAGTACCAGCTGGCTGTGGCGGAATCGACGCCGGAGCGACGCGCGGAACTCAAGGACTACACCTTCGACCTCCTTGACGAGCTGTACGACAATGAAGAGAAGTTCACTGAGGATCTCTACGATCCACTCGGATTGACGGAGGACGTCAAGAAATTCCTGCGTTACAACGCGAATAAGGCGCTGATGAACCTCGGTTATGAGGCACTGTTCCCCGCCGAAGCCACGGACGTCAACCCCGCCATCCTCGCCGCACTGTCGCCCAATGCCGACGAAAACCACGACTTCTTCTCCGGCTCCGGATCGTCGTACGTGATTGGCGATATTGAAGACACCGAAGACGAGGACTGGGACTTCTAAGAGGACTGTGTCGGTGCGCGTCGCTGTACAAGGAGAGGTCGGATCAAACTCCGACATGGCGGTGCAGCAGATGCTGCCCGGGGCGACTGTGGTGTCGTGCGAGTCGTTTGCTGCGACCTTCGACGCGGTGCACTCGCGTACCGCTGACCTCGCGTTGATCCCGGTGGAGAACTCCTCCGCCGGGCGGGTAGCCGACCCGCATCAGCTGCTCCCCGACGCGGGGCTGTCGATTATTGGCGAGCATTTTTTGCCGATCCACTTCGACCTCGTCGCCACCGAAGACGCGACCATGGACACCATCACCACGGTGCGCTCCCACGTCCACGCCTTTGGTCAATGCACCCGGCTGCTTCGCGGGCGATCCTGGCGTCGACACGTCAGTGCCGACACTGCGGGCGCGGCACGTGAGGTGGCCACACTTGGTGACCCCACGGTCGCGGCACTGGCGCCGTCGGGGGCTGGGGAACGCTACGGGCTTCAGGTGCTGCGCTCGCACGTTGAGGATTCCTCGACGAACGCCACGCGTTTCGTCCTGCTGTCCCCGGCAGAACAGATTACCGAGCGCCGCCCGGCCATCACGACGCTACTGTTCCGCGTGAGAAACGTGCCTGCCGCGCTCTACAAATGCCTCGGCGGATTCGCAACTAATGGCGTGAATATTACGAAACTCGAAAGCTACCAGCTCGGCGGTAGTTTCCAAGCCTCCCAGTTCCTCATCGACATTGACGGGCATATTCACGACCCCAACGTCACGCTCGCCATTGAAGAACTCCAGTTCTTCGTGTCGCACCTCGCGGTTCTCGGCTGCTATCCGGCGCACCCGTATCGCGATCGCGCTCGCGATTCGAATCTTGCCTAGTGCGCGCCACAGAGTTTCACCAGGGACGCGACGCGTTGCAGTGGCATCGCGCGTTTCACAAGTGCGCCGCGGCGTCGATTATTCCCGGTACGTCGACGATGACGGGGAAGATTGCGGGAAAACGCCGGCCGGGTAGGCTGTCCACCGGTCGAGCACGTGCGCGGTGACATGCCGCGCGATTGCCACCGCGTTGTCAACCGCGCCGGGTGCCTGCCCCCACTCATCAACCGTCATCCATTGCAGTTCGCGTGATTCGCCAGGTGCTGGTTCGTCCACCGGATCCTCATCGGTGGTGAAAACATAGGTGAGGTCAGCGTGGATGTGAGTCGGTGAAATGCAGTGCGCGTGTGACACTGCGGGGCTGGGCAGTGCCACGAACCCATCAAATTCTCCGGGGAGTGGCGGAAACGGTTGTGCCACGTGGAGTTGGTGAGGTCGGTATCCGACTTCTTCGCGTAATTCCCGCAGCATCGCGTGCCACGGGTTTTCTGCGACCTCGACGTGTCCGGCTGGGGGAAGCAGAACGTCGTAGCGGCGGTGGCGCTGAACTAACACCAGCCAGTCACCGTTTTGTGGGGTGCGGCGAAAAACATACGCCGATACGGTGAGGTCATGGTCGCCGGGTGAGGTGTGGATATGTGGCATCGATGATTCTCCTCGCTGGGTGAAACCCGACAGGGACAACAGCTTCAGCAGTGACACCCCTTTCAGCATAGGGTGGCGAGGTGGTGCGATGATAGATTGACCGCATGACTTACCGCGTGATGACGATTTGCACCGGGAATATTTGTCGCTCGCCGATGGGGGCGATCGTTCTCAATCGGATGTTTGCTGACGCGGGTCTTGACGCTCGTGCCACGTCGGCGGGGGTGTCTGATGAGGAGCACGGTCGCGGTATTGACGCCCGCGCCCAGCGTGCACTTGCTCGGCGAGGTTACTCAGTCGATCGCAACCACTTCGCCCATCGGGTGAGCGATGATGAACTGCGTGAAGCCGACCTCGTCCTCGCCATGACATCATCGCACTACTCGCGCCTCGAACAGCGGGCGCAGACGGCGAGGATCGTACTCGACACGGCGACACCGGGAGAATGTGGCGAGAATCCAGCGACACAGCAGACCACGCGACTGATGATGTGGCGCAGTTTTGAACCCGATCTCGATCCGACGGTGCGTCGCCGTGAACTCGACGTTGACGACCCATGGTATGGCGATGCCAGCGATTTCGAGACCACCCTTGACACCCTGGAGCGTTGCGCCGAGGCAATCGTCGATTTCGTGCGACGCGACGCAGCCGCGAGGAGAGACGACGCGTGACGCGAACACCACCGCGAACACCGCAGAGGAAACACGCCCCAACCGGTCGACCCGGCGGCAATAGCACCGCCAACGTGAGAGCCAACCGTATGGGACTGGCGTTGATTCTCGGCATCGGTGGTGTCATCGTCGGCGCGATCCTCATTGCCATCATTGCTACCGCCGGAATGGAAGCGCGCGTGGACTACGTGGATCCGGAGGAGTCAACGACCGTTGAAGGACCGCATACGCCAGAACTCAACCTCGACGGTTTTACTCCCGGTCACCTCATCGACGATGACGAGTTTTACAGTGCACGTGCGATGACCGTCGACGAGGTTCGGCAATTCCTTGCTACCTGGAATGCCGGATGTGTGCCCGCCGGGGACGGCACCCCCTGCATCGCAGACTACCGGGAAAACACCCCGGAATTTCCTGCCGACGAGTACTGTTCTCACGCGGTGGATGCGCGCGACAACAGTGACGCGGCCACCATCATCACCGACGTGTCATACGCGTGTGGGATCAGCCCCGCTGTCCTGCTCACCATGTTGCAAAAGGAACAGGGACTCATTACCGCATCCGGCGATAATCTCCACGCCACCCGCTACTCCATCGCCATGGGCTACGGTTGCCCCGACGGTCCGGGAGCGCAGTGCGACGAGCAGTACATGGGGTTCGCCACCCAGGTGTACTCGGCGGCACACCAGTTCCAGATGTATCGTGCCCACCCCGACAACTATGGGTATCGCGCAGGGCAGGACAACGACATTGCCTACAACGTGGATTCGGCGTGCGGGTCGTCGTCAGTGTGGATCGATAACGAGGCGACCGCAGCGCTGTACAACTACACGCCCTACCAGCCGAACCCGACGGCACTCGCCGGAGGAGAGGACGAATGCTCCACGTGGGGCAACCTCAACTTCTACGGGCTCTATCACGCGTGGTTCCACCGACACTGACCACTCCACGCGGCGATCAACGGGTGGTCATCAGCACGTAGACGGCGACACCGGCGGCAGTGTCGACCATGGGAAATTAATCCACAAATCGGTGTTTTTCCACACGAAATCCGGGTCGATCACCGAACGCGGCTTGCGGTAAATCACGGCACATTTCGCCTCTACCGGCACCGTCGTCGACCCGTCAAGACTGAGACCGTGAGCCGAAATCATCTCCATCACCATCTTCAACGTCTTCCCCGAGTCTGCGACATCGTCGACGACGAGAACTTTCTTCCCCTCCAGTGCCGACACGTCCATCAGCGGCGGCAACAGCACGGGTTCGGTCAGCGTCTGGGCAATATCGGTGTAGAACTCGATATTCATCGTCCCGATCGCCTTGACTCCCATCGCGTAGGAAATGGCGCCGGCAGGAAGCAGACCGCCGCGTGCTACGGCAACAATGAGGTCGGGCATCCACCCGGTATCGACAATCTCCTGGGCGAGTTCGCGCATCGCCGTACCGAAAGACGGCCAGTCGAGAACCTCGCGTTCCCCTGCTTTCGTCGACGTCGCCCCGTCATCGAATGCCACGATCCTGACCCCTTTCCCATTGATGGTGTGGTGGAGGATTCCAGTCTAGAACACCGGTGAGACAGCGATAATTCCACCCCCGCCGGCGAAGTGATGTAGTTCATAGTGCGGTGAGCGTGACGAAACTGCGGGTGAGAGCGTCTAACGAGCGCATGACATGATGGCAGTGACTGCATGCGCCCTGATCCCTCGGGCGAATGTGTCACTCCTCAAAGAAGTTCATCACAGTAAGGAGAGCGATCATGGGTTACTCCATTTTCGGTTACATCGTTGTCGGCGCGATTATCGGCGCCCTGGCACGCCTGTTCATGAAGGGTGAGCAGTCGATTGGCATCGTGTGGACGATCATCCTCGGCGCACTCGGCGCGGGCATCGGTGGTTCAATCACCGGAGCGGTCCTCCACAACTCCAACGGCATCATTGCGTGGATCGTGTCGATCATCATTGCGATGGGTCTGATCTCGGTCTACCTCGGATTCACCAACAAGAAGTAACCACCTCGATGAGGTGAATGCGAATCATCTGTCGATTCGCGAACTTAACGGCGGTGGCGCACCCTGATGTCACGACGAGGGTGCGTCACCGCCGTGTTTCAAGATCGTCGATGACCTGGTAGAGGCGTTTGAGCGACACCTTTTGCGCGGTTCCCAGTTCCTGAGCAAACAGCGAGAC
>JAEZVQ010000050.1 GCA_023420745.1 Actinomycetes bacterium | reverse complement strand
ACCCCACACGAGTACTCTCCCCACTCCCCCACTAACACCCCCTCAAAAACAGGAAGCATTGGTTCGTGAAACCACTTGACCCGCGTTTGATGCGATATGCGCACTCAACTCGGCGCTACATCATCATCACCGCAGTGCTCGGCACACTTTCGGCGGTGCTGATCGTCGCCCAGATCGTCGCCATCGCCGAAGCGATATCCCCGATCATCACCGGCGAGGCGACGGTTCGCGATGTCGCTCGCCCAATCACGTTTCTCGTCGCCATTGTCCTCGCTCGCGTCGCCGTGAGTTTCTCAGTGAAGATGATCGGGCATCGCGCGGCAACACAGGCGGTACGCGAACTGAGGAATGAAGTTCTCGCAGCCGCTTCGGCACGCGGGCCGCGGTGGCTAGCACACCACGGGCGCGACACCGTGACACTCATCACCCGCGGTCTCGATGACCTCGGACCGTATTTTGTGTCCTTTATTCCGCAGCTCATTCTCACCTGCACGGTGACGCCGATCGTCATCGCCGTTATCCTCTGGGTCGACTGGATTTCCGCGATTTTCGCCCTCGTCACCATCCCGTTTATCCCGATCTTCATGATCCTCATCGGAAAACTCACCCAGGACTATTCCCGCGACAAGCTCGCGACCATGGAAAAACTCGGTACCCAACTGCTCGACATTATCGCCGGACTGCCCACGCTACGCGCACTCGGACGTGAACACGCTCCGGAACACCACATCCACACCCTCGGTCAACGACACGCACGCACGACCATGCAGACCCTTCGCGTCGCTTTTCTTTCCGGTGCTGCACTCGAGTTCCTTGCCACCTTGTCAGTGGCACTCGTCGCTGTCGAAGTCGGGCTACGCATTGTCGGGGCACAACTCGGTCTCCTCCCCGGTCTCATCATCATTATGGCTGCTCCGGAGGTGTATGCCCCGCTGCGTGAAGTCGGCAAGCACTACCATGCGTCCGCCGACGGGGTGGCTGCCGCTGAAGCAGCGTTCGCCGTGATTGAAGACTGTACTCAGCCGGGCGGCACCGCCCCCGCTCCAAATCTCACGACGTCGACGATTCACCTCGCGGAGGTCAGTACGGCGGCGCGCGGGATGTGGGCGCCTTATCGAGTCAGTGCGACCATCGCGCCGGGGACGATCTGCGCATTGACCGGCGCCTCGGGAGCCGGGAAAACCACCACAGTCTACAACCTGCTTGGTCTGGTTCCCCCAACTGCCGGCACCATCACCGTTCACACTGAGGACGGTTGTGACGTTGCCCTCGCTGACATTGATCGAGAATCCTGGTGGCGACAGATCACCTGGGTTCCACAAACACCGGCACTACTTCCCGGCACCATTCGCGACAACGTCACCTTGGGCGCGCACCTTGACGATGAGCTACTCAACGACGCCGCGACCGCCACCGGTTTCGACGCGGTCATCAACGATCTGGCTGACGGCTGGGATACTGTGATCGGATCGCATGGAACCGGGCTGTCAGTGGGACAGCGCCAACGTCTCGCCCTCACTCGCGCACTCGTATCGGACAGCACCTGTGTTGTCCTCGATGAACCGACAGCTCACCTCGACTCAATGTCCGAAGATCGCGTCATCGCCACCATCACACGCCTGCGCGACAACGGTCGCACCGTCATCGTCATCGCGCACCGACGCCGCGTTGTCGACCTCGCAGACACAGTGATCCCCGTGACCTCAATGCCTGCGAGTGAAGAGGATCGCCAACGTTTCCCTGAGCTCGTCCAGTCGAGTATCGAGACGCTGGAACTCACACCGATGCCGCGATTGCTCGCCGACGATCTCGACCCGGCAATCAACTCCACCACTACCGGTGCAGGAGGTGACAGGTGACACCGTATGCCGTCACTCGGCGCGAGTTTCGCGCACTCCGCACCTTGACCCCGATGCTGGGCGTACGCTGGTGGCGTTTTACTGCTGCAGTGATACTCGGCGTTCTCGGTCTCAGCGCGTCGATTGCCCTGATCGCCACTTCGGCATGGCTCATCGCCCGCGCCTCACAACACCCCCCGGTGCTCTACCTCCAGGTGGCCACCGTCGGTGTGCGATTCTTTGGGATTTCCAAGGCAGTGTTGCGCTACCTTCAGCGCCTCGCCTCCCACCGCGTAGCTATGGATGGGATTGCCCACCTGCGCGACAGTGTGTACCACCGTCTCGCCGCCAGCCGTACCGATGTGATTGCGGGGCTACACCGTGGAGATTTGCTCGCGCGTGTCGGCGCAGACGTCGATGCTATCGGCGATCTACTGGTCAAGTCGGTACTGCCCGCCTTCGTTGCCGCGGTAACCGCCGTCGCAACAGTCGGTGGGATTGCCCTGATCTCCCCTGCTGCGGCTGGCGTTCTCGCCCTGTGCCTCGTACTGTCGGGAATCGTCGCACCACTGCTCACCATGCGTTCAGCACGCATGGCTGAAATTGCTCACGAACGTGCTCGCATCGACTTATCGACTCATGCGATGACACTCGTTGACCACTGTGACGAGCTGAGCGTTGCGGGTGCCACACCGCGCTTGCACCGTGCCCTCGATGCCACTGAGGACGCGTTAGCGCGAGCTGAAGATGCGGTGGCGCGACCAGCAGCATTTGCCGTTGCCGTCGATGCGCTCGCCATGGGGATTGCGGTAATTGGCGCGATCATCATCGGCGGTCACGGTGTCGAATCAGGCGCGGTCGTCGCGATCGCGCTCGCCGTCCTCGCCCTCACTCCCCTCGCCTCATTTGAAGGGACTTCCGAACTGGCTCCGGCAGCGGTTCAACTAGTCAAAAGTGCGCGAGCCGCTGAGCGTATTGCGACGCTTCTCGGCGATGCCGATCTCACGGTGGATACGCGCGATGACGCACGTGACGACAGTGTCGCAACCGGGAATGAGACCACCTCGGGCAAGTCTTGCGCGACCTCGCACGTCAGCGCCCGCAACCTCAGCGTCGCCTGGCCAAATGGCCCAACCGTCGTGTCAGGTATTGACCTCAATGTCCGTCCAGGACGCGCAATTGCCATCGTCGGTCCGTCAGGAATCGGAAAATCGACGCTACTGACCACGCTGTGTGGAATGCTGCCGCCGATGTCAGGAACCGCAATCATTGACGGTCGTGCAGCACACACGTGGTCACGGCGTGAAGCGGGGATGCGGTGTGCGTTGACCGCTGAGGACGCGCATGTTTTCGCTACCTCGGTGATCGAAAATCTTCGGTGTACCGACCCTGATCTCAGTGTTGATCACGCTCGCGCACTACTCGAACGCGTCCACCTCGGTCAGTGGCTCGACCACCTTCCCGACGGGATCAACACCGTCCTCGGATCAGGTGGGACGACAATTTCAGGTGGAGAACGTCGTCGCCTCCTCATTGCTCGCGCACTCGCCTCGCCAGCGCCAATCCTCCTCATTGATGAACCGGGCGAGCACCTTGATCAAGAGACTGGGGATGCGATTGTGCGCGACCTCCTTTCTCTCGCACGACCGACCAGAGAAGATGACATTGCTCGCGGGATCGTCGTGGTGACACACCGCCTGACGCCGATCAAGAATGCCGATGAGATTCTCATCCTCATGCCGGGAGATACTGACGGACGCGGCGCAGGACATACACCGGCGATCATTGGCGCACGAGGAACTCACCGCGAGCTGCTTGCTACCTGCGCGCACTATCGTCAACTCCTCGCACTGGAAAATGACACGGACATGACCGCTCCCGTTGACACCACAGCGGCTGACAGTCAGGACATGGAATATGAGTGACAGTCGCGACACCGCACGCACCACTGATATGGATACGCACACTCACACAGCACCGCCCCCCGCTCAGCAGCTCGTCGAAGCGGCACTCGACTTGACGAAAAGTCTGAAACTCACCGAGATTCTTCAGCAATTCGTCGATCAGTCGTGCGCGCTGACCGGGGCGCGTTTCGGAGCGCTCGCTGTCCTTGACACGCGTGGAGGCACACGGATGTTCCTCCAGCACGGATTCTCCCCGGAAGAAGCGCACGCGGTGGGGCACCCCCCCATTGGGCGCGGGATGATCGGAGCAATCCCCGATGACGGCGCGCTGATTATTAACGACATTGCCACCCATCCGCTATTCACCGGCTTCCCGTCAGGGCACCGGTCGATGTATAACTTTCTCGGCGTCCCCTTGGCGATGAATGGAAAAACATTTGGTCGACTCTACCTCGCCGACAAGCCCGGCGGGTTTGATGCCGCCGATGTTCGGATGTTGAAAATCCTCGGCAATGCGGCAGCCATTGCGGTCGAAAATGCCCGGGTTCACACGGAATCGGTGTCGCGCGAACGTTGGGTTCGCGCCTCGCAAACCATCACTAACGCGCTACTCACCGGAGTTGACGAAGATGCGGCATTGGAAATCATTGCTGACACCGTTCGCGACGTCTCCGATGCCGACACCGTCCTCATTGTGTTGCCGTCAGTGGGGGAAACCTGGGCGTGCGAAATTGCCACCGGCTATATGGCGCCAACACTGCTCGGTACGGTGATGCCCGAAGGCGGACGCGCGATGTTGACCATCGAGCGCCGCTCAGGGTTGATCGTTGAATCCCTCGCGCACGCGTCGACACTGCACGTCCCAGCATTCAAGAACTTCGGATCCGCGCTCTACGCTCCTCTCGTTTCGCGCGGCGAAGCCGAGGGGGTGCTGATTATTTTGCGTCTACCCGGGCGCGACGAATTCAACGCATCTGACCTCGCCCTCGCCGAAGCGCTCGCGCAGCAGACCGCATTCGTCCTCGAACTCGTCTCCGCGCGCCACGTCAAGGAAATTGCGACGCTACTCAATGAGCGCGACAAGATCGGGCGTGACCTCCACGATTTTGCGATCCAACAGCTCTTCGCTGCCGGAATGCAACTCGACACAGCGCGGTCAAAAATCTGTGCCGGCGAGCTTGACCAGTCCGATATTGAGACGGTGTTCGATGAGGCGATCGCTGCGGTCGACGCGTCGGTGCGCCAAATTCGGTCAATCGTCAACGAGTTGCGTGAGGTCGATGCCCACTGTGGTTTCGTCGAGCGACTGCGGCGAGAAACGTCACTGGCACGGGCGTCGCTGGGGTTCGCCCCGTCGTTCGTCGTCACTGTCGACGGGGTGGCAATCGATATTACCGATGACTGTGACGCCACGATGATTGATGCGCACCTCGACGACGATATTGGCGACGACGTCGTCGCGGTGATTCGCGAGGGGATGTCGAATGTGGCGCGTCACGCCAAAGCAACTGCTGTGCGCGTGACCGTATCCTTCATCGGGCTGACCGCGATCAACGAGAAAACTGGCGCGGCGGCTGACTCCACTGCTGATTATGCTGCTGATGCGACGACTGATTGTGCGCGGCTGCGAGTCACCGTGTGCGACGACGGCCGCGGCATTGAGGACACGCGCGAACGCTCTTCCGGATTGGCAAACCTTGAAGCGCGAGCGTTGCGCCACGGCGGAACGTTCGACATTCGCAAACGTCAGCGCGGCGGGGGAACCGAACTCGTGTGGACGATCCCACTGCATGGCTGACGCTCACGGCGCGCAACCGTGCGAGGAGGACGCCGCGACTGCTATACGGTGGTGTCGCTCGAGTTACGCCACGCGGCGGCACGCTGCCCCGCGACCCACGCAGCAACCTGGGTGCGTCGCTGCAACCCCATCTTCGCCAGCAGCGAGGTGATGTGGTTCTTCACGGTTTTTTCGGCTACACCGAGGCGATCCCCAATCTCACGGTTCGACAGCCCATCGCCAATGAGGTTGAGAACCCGCCGCTCCGACGGGGTGAGATCAGCGGTGGGATCCGCGTGATCGGCACGCCGTTTCGTCACCGTCCGCTCGTCGAGCAGCACCCGACCGTCGGCGACTGCGCGAATCACCTCGGTGATCTCCGCGCCACGAACCGTCTTCAACACGTAGGCCAGTGCCCCCACCTCAAGGGCCTCGGCAAGCGCGGAATCATCGTCGAATGATGTGAGCACGATGGGTCGAATGCTCGGCTGCACTTCACGCAGCTGACGAATAATGTCAATGCCGGTACCGTCGGGAAGCTGGAGGTCAACGAGGATGACGTCGGGAATGACGAGGTCAGCGCGGCGCACCGCGTCGGCAACGTTCCCGGCCTCGGCGACGACTTCCAGCCCCTCAGCGCGGTCAACGATTTCCGCGATCCCTCGACGCACGATCTCATGATCGTCGATGATCATCACGCGAACGCTCACCGATTCCACTCCCTTCTGTATCGGCACACCGGTGATTCTACCTGCTCGCCCGATCACCGCGGAGGCTGACAGCTGGGGCACCACGTGTGCGAGCGACCACTGATCGTTGTCGACTGCAACAGCGTGTGGCAGCGCACGCACTCCTGTCCTGCACGACCGTAGACGTCGAGCGGGCGATCAAAATAGCGAGGAACGATATCGTTGCGCGCCACAATGCGGTCAATGCTGCTCTGTCCCGCTCGAATGGCATCGGTGAGAACCTCGCGCACCGATGCTGCCAGTGCCTGAGTTTCGCGTACCCGCAAGGTTTTCCCCCGCCGCGTTCCTCGAATACCCGCTCGCCACAGTGCTTCATCAGCGTAGATATTGCCCACCCCGGACATGATCTGCTGGTCGAGCAGCAGCGTTTTCACCGCGCGTGATGAACGTCGAACCTGCCGGCTCCACTGCTCGGCGTCCCACTCGGGCTCGAAGCAGTCCGGTGCGACCGTGACGATGCTCGGGATCGGACGAGAGCCGTGTACCCACCGATCGGCGGTGAGGTGCCCGAACCGTCGCGGGTCGACCAGGGCGACGCTGTCACAATCAGTGAGATTGATGCGGATGCGTTCGTGAGTAGGGTGCCAATCCGAGGACGTGAGCAGGAGTGTCCCCGTCATCCCGAGGTGGATGACGAGTGGTCGCGTCGTATCTTCTCCGCGGCGATTCGTCGCCGTTGGATCGCCACATTCCCACCACAGGTATTTCCCACGGCGACCGCAGCTCACCACCCGCATCCCGTTGAAAGCGGTGAGTGCCGCACCGGCGTCACCGCCATCGACATCGCGCCACTGTCGAGGACTCGCCACCTCAATGCTGTCAATGACCCGACCGACGAGGTGGCGTTGGCACCCCAACCGGGCGATTTCGACCTCCGGCAGTTCAGGCATGTCGCTCGGATGAATCGCCGATTCGCTCCTCGACGGTCATCTCGGTGTTCGCCACAGTCGCGCCATCGGAGGTATCCGCAGCCGTTAGCTCGAGGTACGCACGCCTCGCCGCTTCCGATTTCGCTTTCTTCTTCGACGAAGCCACACCGCGTGCCACCTCAACACCGCCGATCGTCACATTCGCCTCATATTCGCGCATGTGATCTGGTCCCGATCCCCACGCGTCATAGACG
>JAEZVQ010000042.1 GCA_023420745.1 Actinomycetes bacterium | reverse complement strand
AAGCTGAGCCGCGTGCGCGTCGAATCTTCAAAGAACAGATTGACCACGGTTTTCCCACGCAAAGTTGGGAGTTTCTTCACGTGGCGCGACTGAGTTTGTGCCATTGCTTCTGCAGTGTCGAGAATCGCCACCGCGTCGTCGATTGAGAGGTCGGTAACGTCAATGAGATGCCGCATCATCGCGCACTCACCTCCCCGGAATCCGAGGCGACCGGGCTCGAGGCTTGACGATCCTCGTTGAGCTTGTGGATGCGCACTGCGTCTTCACCGTCGATTTCCTCGACGCTAATCACGACTGTTTCGGTGCGTGAGGTCGGCAAGTTCTTCCCTACATAGTCAGGGCGAATGGGCAGTTCACGATGCCCCCGGTCGACGAGGATTGCCAAATGGAGGCTCGCTGGTCGACCGATGTCGAACACGGCGTCGAGAGCCGCTTTGACCGTACGCCCCGTGTAAAGGACGTCATCGACGAGGATCACTATTTTCCCGTCAATCCCACCGGAAGGAATGCGCGAGGGATGCGGGGTGCGCATCGGGTGGCGAGCGAGGTCGTCGCGGTAGAGCGTCGTGTCGATTTGCCCCACCGCCTGCGGCCGTCCGGTAATGGCACTAATGTGCTCAGCAAGACGCTGGGCGATGACGTCGCCGCGCGTCGGGATCCCGAGGATAACGACCTCTCGCGCCCCGTGGGTGCGCTCGACGATCTCGTGGGAAATACGTGTGATGGCACGTCCCACGTCTTCAGAATCCAGCACAGTCGTCACCTGTTGTGTGACTGGAGTACTCATCTTCTCTGTCTTCCTTCCCCGCCTCTCTGGACGGACTTAAAGGATCGGATTGGATTCGCGATATTCAGTTGTTGAGGTCGGGTTCCCAACCCCTCTTCAGTTGTCACGCGTCATCTGACGCGCGGGAGGGAATAAAATAACGCCCCATGTTTACGTCATCACGTAACCATGGGGCGCCATCTCAGTCATCCTCCTCGGCGATGAGGAATGGTTCCCCATAATCACCGGAAAGATCCGTGTCGACAGTGTGCATCGCCTCGATATCTTCGATGGTGAGATCACCGCCGGGATCACTGCCGCTGTCGTCATTCTCACCGCCGCACTGATCGTTGGCTTGCGCAACAGAGGCGAGTGCAGCTGCAACCGCATCGTCGGCGGCACGCGATGCTGCTGCTTCGCGCCGAATAGCGTCGAGGATACCGTTGACGATGCCGGGCGAATGGTCGTCTGCAATAGCGCGGGCGATTCGAACCGCCTCGTCAATGGCAATGATTGCCTCAACGTCGTCGTTCCACACCACTTCCCACACACCGGCGCGCAGGATCGCGCGTTCGACCGCGCTGAGACGCTGCACGTAGTTGCCGCGAAAATGCGTAGCGATGAGCTCATCAATATGCGACAGATACTCGGCCACGCCCTCGACAATATCGCCGGCGTAGGGCGGTAGCGGTGTCTGTGCGGCACTGAGTTCGCGACGCTTGGCCAATAGACCGAGTAGCGCCTCTGAAGTGTCGCTAAGCCCCCGCTGATCCGCTTCAAAGAGGACGTCGATGGCGCGCTTGCGCTGGCGCGTCCTCGTGGAGAAGTAGCGTGATTTCATTGCGATCCGTGTCAGCAATCAGTCGTTGACGCGACCCGCGTATTCGCCGGATCGGGTGTCGACTTTAATACGTGTGCCTTGTTCGAGGAACAGTGGCACCTGGATTTCGTAGCCGGTTTCGAGCGTGGCCGGCTTGGTGCCTGCATTCGAGCGATCGCCTTGCAAACCGGGCTCGGTGTAGGTGATTTCGAGGACAACCGTCGCCGGGAGTTCGATGTAGAGGACATTTCCTTCGTGCAGCGACACGATGGCATCCTGGTTTTCCATCATGAAGTTCTTTGCGTCGCCAACGACGTCACCGGGGACGGTGATCTGATCGTAGGTCGAAGCATCCATGAACACGTAGTCGTCGCCATCCTGGTAGAGGTAGGTCATGTCACGACGATCAACGGTCGCGGTCTCAACTTTGATGCCAGCGTTGAACGTCTTGTCGACGATCTTGCCCGACAGCACGTTCTTGATCTTGGTGCGCACAAACGCCGGCCCCTTGCCGGGCTTGACGTGCTGGAACTCGACGACGGACCACAGCTGGTTGTCGATCTTGAGCACCATGCCGTTCTTCAAGTCGTTGGTGGTTGCCACAGGTAGACCTTCTCTTTCCCATGCGGACATGCTCGCGCCACGAGCTGTCGTGTGTTTTGCCGGTCATAGCTTTTGCCGGTCACAGGATACCGCGTTCCCGACACTTTTCGCGAAAGTCGCACCGCTCGGCGTTGGTGCAACGCGTCACC
This sequence comes from Actinomycetes bacterium, assembly GCA_023420745.1. GTDB lineage: Bacteria > Actinomycetota > Actinomycetes > Actinomycetales > Actinomycetaceae > Gleimia. The sequence continues at coordinate 2,393 of JAEZVQ010000042.1, read as the reverse complement.
CCGGTTGGCGAACCATGGTGCGTAGCGTGTCAGCCACGTCTCGAGCCGTCATTGCGGTGGTGTCGATTTCACAGTCGCGCACGGTGGCGAAAATCGAGCGATAGTGCTCGATCATTCCCGCCATCATTTTCCGCGTTGGCCCCAGCGACAGCGGTCGAGCAGCGCCGAGCCCAGTACGCCGAATCACCGTGTCTACCCCGGCATAACATTCGACAACGAGGGTTCGATGATCCGCGTCTCGTCGTGCGTGGTGACGCCCGGCAAGTGCGTCAATCACCCGCGGATGCCGTGCGGTGTCAGCATCGAGGACGAGGACGTTGACGGCGGGTCGTGTGGTCATTTCGCTGTGGTTGTCACACGCCTCGCTCATCTGCTGCCATGCGTCGAGGGTGACAGCAGCCGCGAGTTCGCCGTAGCGAGCAGCCCCTTCGCGCACGACGATGTCGGCGGCGCTACGCCCCTGCTGACGCGCCACCTCGTCGCGCACAGACAGCACCTGCCACTCGTTGCCCGCGCTACCAAGAATTTCCGCAGCCGCATGTTTGTGACCGCCGGCAACCCCGATCAGCACCAGCCGATCAATCGCCATGGTGTTCACCGGTGAAGCCCTCCCCCGGTGTTGTCGGGTTTGCCGGATGAATATCCGGCAGGTGAGCGGTCAGCGCACGGGTGGTCACCACACGCGCGACCACCCGGCGGGGTAAGGAACTGGTCGAGCACCTCAACGATCACCTCATCGCTGACAGTTTCGACACGCGGCGCACCGACTTCGTCGAGCAGCACCATTCGCACCGCTGCTGAACGCACTTTCTTATCCGACTTCATCACCTCGAGGATGTCAGACACGTTCGGCCACCACCAGGTGTCCGGCAAACCGTGGCGGGCAAATATCTGCTGGTGGCGACGAATGAGCGCTACCGCAGCCGATTCGCGTTGCGCATCAACCGACTGATACTCGCTGTCGGCGCGACAATCGCGAATAAAGTTCCCGGCGACGCGTGCCGCGACGTGTGCGGCAAAAATGCACCCGATTGCCACAGCTTCACCGTGGCGCACCCGATAGTCAGACAACTTTTCGATGGCATGGGCGAGCGTGTGACCGTAGTTGAGGATTTCACGCGGACCACTCTCGGTGAGGTCTTGCCCAACCACGTTGGCTTTCACCCGCACCGCCGCTTCAATCAGTCGTTCAATCGCGTCGCTTCGCGGATTAAGCGCCGCCTCGTTCTCGATGATATCGAGAATCGTCGCATCGGCGATGAACCCGCATTTGATCACCTCGGCGAGCCCCGAACGGAATTCATCGGGGTCGAGGGTGTCAAGCGTGTCGAGGTCAGAGATCACCGCGACCGGCGAGTGGAACGCGCCAGCAAGATTCTTCCCCCACGCGGTATTGATCCCGGTTTTCCCACCAACCGCAGCATCAACCATAGCGAGCACGGAGGTCGGACAGTGAATGACCCGCACGCCCCTCAGCCAAGTGGCGGCGACGAAGCCGGCAAGGTCGGTAGTGGCGCCACCGCCGACAGAGACAACGAGATCGCGTCGCCCGAGGTGCGCACGCCCCGCAGCATCCCACATCCGGGCAAGGACATCGAGGCTTTTGCCCGCTTCACCGTCGGGGTGTGTCACGGAAGTCACGCTAATCCCCCGGCTGTGTAGAGCGGTGCTCACAGTGGTGGCTAAGTGTTCCAGACCGGCGGGGTGGATCAGAAGCACTCGTTCCACATCGCTGGGCACCCATTCACCGAGGTCAGCGATGACACCGCGCCCAATGACCACCGGATAGTCGTGCTCAGCGTGAACCTCGATGATTCGATGCGATTGCTGGGGGTGGAGACCAGTGGCCGACTGATGCTGTTGATGTTGGTCTTGTGGCTGGGTACGGAAGCCCTGTTCAACGAGTGCCTGTTCGATGCGCTCCACGTTGTCTGACTTGGCTGCGTCCGGGAGGCTCACCGTGACGGTAGCGACATCTCGATACCAGCGATCGCGCTGGGACAGCAGCTCACACACGACCTCACTGGCTGGTCGCCCCGCAATCAGGGGACGCGTGGGCTTGCGCGCCACGCGCTCGGCGAGGATGTCGGCGGGGACGTCGAGGTAGATCACCACAGCACCCTTCGACGCCGCCTCGCGCAGCATCACACGGTTGTTTTCGCGGGTGACAACTCCCCCTCCGGTAGAGATGACGTCACCGGGCGCAACTTCTCCCAGAATCGCAGCCAGCACCTGAGATTCGGCGTCGCGGAAACCGTCCTCGCCGCGGGTTGCGAAAATTTCGGCAATGGTGGCGTCGCATTCGTGTTCGATACACGTATCGACGTCGAGCAGTCTCCCGCCGCGGTTTTTCGCAAGCTGCCCGCCGAGGGCACTCTTGCCCGACCCTGGCA
>JAEZVQ010000196.1 GCA_023420745.1 Actinomycetes bacterium | reverse complement strand
GTGTCACCGCATTCCAACGGCTGGCCAGTTGGGGTGAAGACACCACCATTTGCGCGCAGTGCAAGCCGGCGAGGTTGAACCCCTTGGATGCGGCGTGAGCGGTGATCGTAAACTCGGCGAAACTGTCATCGACACTGACAAACGGCAGGTGACGGTGGTTAGTGAATGTCAGGGGAGCGTGAATTTCGTCGGCAAAAACCAGCATCTCGTGGTCGCGGGCGATGCGCCCGATGCGCAGCAGTTCATCGCGGGTGAGGACGCGACCTACCGGGTTCCACGGGTTACATACGATGAGGAGGTCGCCGGGGCGAGCATGGTGGGTGATCGCATCCTCGTCGAGTCGCCACGTGCCGTCGACGTGGAGTGACGGAATCTCGATCACCCGATGGCTGTAGAGACCCGGTAGCGTGAGGAACGGCATGTAGGCGGGCGTGGGGACGAGAACACGCGCCTCGGGGGCGAGTAGATGCGCGAGGACGACGCGCAGCCCGTCGAGGACGGATGCCGCGAGACTCACGTGGTCGGCGTCCACTGACCAGTCGTAGCGTCGCTTGACAAAATGGCAAAAGGCGTTACGGACGCGTCGTTCCAGAGTGGGGGAGAGGTAGCCTAAGCAGCCGTGGGAAATGAGGTCGGCGACTGTCTCCTCAACCACGGGTGCGGTGCCGAAATCCATTTGCGCCACCCAGTGTCCGAAGAACTCTTGCGCGGGATCCCACCCGTCGGGCGGCGTCCACTTCATACAGCCAGCAGAACGCAGCGTGTGCTCGTCAATCGAGTCGAAATCCTCGACACGCATCGGACGAACCTCCTCGAGAGATGGGATGGGAGAGGTACCGCACCAGTGTGGCACGCGCCAGACCTCATCGCACCTCTATTGGCGACGATTCAGTAGTGTCGCACCGGCGTTAGAATCGAAGGTATGGAGAAACTTCACGCCAATGAGTCCGCTAAAGACTGTGCTCGCACGCCCGAAACGGTGCGCGTGCGATTCTGCCCTTCGCCGACTGGAATGCCGCACGTCGGAATGGTGCGCACCTGCCTGTTCAACTGGGCATGGGCGCGCCACGTGGGTGGGACCTTCGTTTTCCGTATCGAAGACACCGACGCGAAACGGGACTCGGAACAGTCGTTTAACCAAATCATCGACTCGTTGACGTGGCTCGGACTGGACTGGGATGAGGGGGTCGGCAAAGGCGGCCCGCACGGCCCCTACCGTCAGTCCGAGCGTATGGACATTTACCGTGACGTAGCCAGTCAGCTCCTCGAGGCTGGCTACGCTTACGAATCGTGGTCAACTCCGGAGGAAATCGAAGCGCGCCATCGTGCTGCGGGTCGTGATCCGAAACTCGGTTACGACGGTTTCGATCGTGACTTGACTGAAGAACAGAAGGCAGCGTACCGCGCCGAAGGGCGCCAACCGGTGTTGCGGATGCGCATGCCTGACGAGGCGATTACGTTTACCGACTTGGTGCGTGGAGAGATTACCTTCCAACCGGGTACGGTGCCTGATTACGTCATTGTTCGCGCCAATGGGGACCCGCTGTACACGCTGGTCAACCCTGTTGATGACGCAATGATGGAGATTACTCACGTGTTGCGCGGTGAGGATTTGCTCAGCTCAACACCTCGGCAAATCGTGCTCTACCGTGCGCTGGTGGAACTCGGGATTGCCCGTCAGATCCCACAGTTTGGTCACTTGCCCTACGTCATGGGTGAGGGGAATAAGAAACTGTCGAAGCGCGATCCGGAATCGAACCTGCTTCTCCATCGCGACAACGGGATGACTCCGGAGGGGCTGCTCAACTACCTTGCGTTGCTCGGATGGTCGATTAGCCCCGATCACGACGTGTTTACCGCGGAGGAGATGATTGCCGCATTCGACATTCGACACGTCAACCCGAATCCGGCGCGTTTTGATCTCAAGAAGTGCACGGCAATCAACGCTGAGCATATCCGCCGACTCGACATTGAGGATTTCACTCGGCGTATCCTGCCGTACCTGCGTGCCGGGGGTGTTCTCGCCTCTGACGAGTGGAATGAGTTGAGCGAGCGTGAATGCGAGATCCTCACAGCGGCCGCACCGCTGATCCAAACGCGCATCCAACTGCTCGGCGAGGCTGTGGGGATGCTCGGTTCTTTCTTCGTTACCAGTGACGACGTTGAGATTGACGAGAAAGCGAAGGGGAAGCTTAAGGAGACGGCCGGTGACGTCCTCGACGCCGCCGCGCGTGCCTTGGAAGCAATCGAGGACTTCACCACTGATACCATTCACGACGCGCTGTCTCGGGCGCTTGTTGATGGGATGGGGTTGAAACCGCGTATTGCATTCGGTCCGGTGCGCCTTGCGGTATCCGGTCGCCCTGTGTCGCCACCGTTGTTTGAGTCAATGGAAATTCTCGGCAAAGAGGAGACGTTGGCGAGGATTCGCCGCCTCCGCGATTTGCTGTGAGCGTGCGCTGCTTGCGCGTGACGCGAGCCACGTCAATGAGATTTGGATCGGCGTTCACACTACGGTAAGCTAGTGCATCGGTGATCGCGCCGACAGGTCGCGGTCGCTACACCTTGGGGTATGGTGTAATTGGCAGCACGAGTGATTCTGGTTCATTTAGTCTAGGTTCGAGTCCTGGTACCCCAGCCACGGGTCATCTCTCGTGATGATCCGCGCGGAGAATATCCGGCTGCCCCCATCGTCTAGTGGCCTAGGACGCCGCCCTCTCACGGCGGTAACACCGGTTCGAATCCGGTTGGGGGTACGAGTCACGATCATCACCTGTGCGATAGCATCCGCGTAATGGCGTGATTTCGTGGGATACAGCATTGGCGTGACAGTGCTGGATTCACGCCCCCATCGTCTAGTGGCCTAGGACGCCGCCCTCTCACGGCGGTAACACCGGTTCGAATCCGGTTGGGGGTACTTTTATGGATTTTCTTCATTGAGTTGTGTCATTGTGAGCATTATTCTCCGCTGTTTGGCGTGGCATTGTGGCGGATGGAACTCGATCAATTCATTCAGATACGGGATTGAAAATGGAGCCGGAGGTTACTCCGGCTCCATTGATATTGAGTGAAACACAGCGGTATCGATTGTGGTTGGCCAGACCATAAGGAAAGGGCGTGCTTGCTGGAAGTATTACAAGCACGCCCTTTGGGGTTTCTCGCCCGCTATCGCGTCATGCTACATAGCATGAGCACTGTTTTGCGGGAGAGTGGTGTATTCAGTTGTCGGTGCGACGGGTCTTCCTCAGCACGGTAAGGAACGCGCCGACTGCCCCCAGAATGCCTGCAAGAGCACCCGTGGAAGCTGTTCCACTCGCTCCAGTCTTGGCAAGTGTTGCTGCTCCCGTATCGGTGTTTCCACTTGTTTGTGGTGTCGTCGGGGTTTGTTCAGCTGGTGTCTGCGTTTGCGGAGTACCGGGCTTCTCTTTTCCGTCGACGTCAGGTTGTTGAGGAGCAGGA
>JAEZVQ010000135.1 GCA_023420745.1 Actinomycetes bacterium | reverse complement strand
TTGCGTGACGATGCCATCCCCCTCGACGACTATGCTGAGCGTCTGCGTCGCACACCGGATCAGTCGGTCGCGTGGGTGCTCGGCACCGAGGGGCACGGTCTTGCTCCGCGCACACTGTCTGCGGTCGACGACACGGTGACGATCCCGATGGATCACGGTGTCGATTCCCTCAATGTCGCAGCGGCAGCCGCGGTCGTGTTCTGGGCGACTCGCCGCCCTACACGCCGCCGTCCAACGCTCGGTTGATCAGCTCCGCCGTTTCCCACCATCCGGTCACGGCGATTGTCGAATATCCCGCAGCTTTGACGGGATAGTCGTTGCCGTCCTTGTCGAGGCGGTCGCCAATAAACAGCACCGCGTCACGCTCGACCTCGAGTGCCTCGCACAGCCGCGCCATCCCGTAGGCTTTATCGACTCCGCGAGCGGTGATATCGACGGAGGTCGATCCCCCGCCGCGCACCTCAAGGTCGGGGAACTGTGGGCGGATCGCTACGGCAAGCGCCTGCTTTTTCTCCCCCGTCGGATCCCACGCGCGTTTCGCGTCCAGCGGAGCTTCCTGCCCGAGTGCCGAGTACGTGACCTGACTGCCCCTGTCTTCGATAATCGGACCCCACGTCTCGTTTTCCCACAGGTTGAGGCGCCGGGCTTCGCGTTCGAGGGCGGCGATGAGTTGGCGGCGCTGCTCGGGGTCGAGATCGTGTCGATAGACACACCAGCGCTGCCCGTCACGATACCGGTAGTACTGGGTGCCGCAGGTTGGCATGAGGTGGAGACGGTCGAGCTGCGCGGGAGTGGCGTCGAGGTGCGCCACGAGTTGGGTTTCAAACTGGGCGAGCTGCCCGCCGGAGATCACGCACACCTCATACGCGTCGAGGAGCCGTCGCAGCGCGGCGGCAACGTCGGAGGGGACGCGAGATTTTGACGGGGCGAGCGTATCGTCAAGGTCGAATGCGACAACACGCACGCCCCGCCATTTTTCGCTCAATGCTGGCGAAGGTGACGTCACGGTCAGTCAGTCAGTCATCGCGCCGACGGGATCGTCATCGGCTGGTGTCGGCGTATCCATGGTGTGCAACGCCACCACGGAGGCGACGAGCCCACCCCACACGATCAGCACCGACACCACCATCAAAATGATTGAACCGGGTTCCATGTCAGTGTTTCCCTTCTTCGACGCGGTATTCGATGACGCGTTCAGCTTGCGCGTGTTTTGCCCACGGCATCAGGGTGAGGATCGCGGAGCCGACTAGCCCGACCACGATCGTGCCCCACCCGAAAACGAGGAGATTAGCCGAACTCGCAGCCATTCCACCGTACCCTTCACCAACGTAAGTCACCACCGCTTGAACAAGCATGATGACGAGCACAGCGGGAATGACCAGCCCGACGATCCAGTCCCACGCGGCAGGCACCTTGAGCGACGATGTGGCGTTGAGGTGAGCGCGCAGCGCCCTCACCTTCGGCATCGCAAAATAGGCGAGCAGCGTCATCGCGATGGCTGAAGAGACGACGCCAATGTTGTTGATGAAGGAGTCAACAACATCGAGGGTTCCCAGCCCGGTGGTCGTTGAATACAGCACGACGGACAAAACTGCCGACACTCCTCCCACTGCGAGAGCGGCCTTGCGTGGCGACATCGCGAACTTGTCTTGGAATCCTGCGGAGACTACCTGCAACAGTGACAGCAGCGAGGTGACACCCGCCAGCGTGAGTGAGGTGAAGAACAGCACGCCGAAAACCGCACCTCCCGGCATCATCGAAATGATCTTGGGGAAGGTGACAAAGGACAGGATTGGCCCACTTAACCCGTCGAGTTCGGCGACCGTGACGTGAGACTGGTGAGCCATGAACCCGAGGGTGGCAAAGACACCGATTCCAGCGAGCAGCTCAAACGAGGAATTCGCAAAACCCGCGACGACACTGGTGCCGGTGAGGTTGGATCGACACGGCAAATATGACGCATAAGTCAGCATGATGCCGAAAGCAATCGACATCGAGAAGAAGATTTGGCTAAAGGCTGCCAACCACACATGCGGATTCGCTAGTGATGCCCAGTCGGGAGCGAAGAACGCGTTAAGACCTTCCAGTGCGCCCGGCAGGAAGAGAGCGCGCACCACCATGATGAGGAAGAGGATGACGAGCAGCGGCAAGAACACCTTATTCGCAGCTTCCACGCCCCGCGTCACCCCGCGTGCCAGGGTGAACAGCACGACTACCCAGATGGCGATCAACGGAATCAACACGCCCCACACCGGGGTGAAGGACACGAGGCTGTCCTCAACCTGCAAGAAGTCGGCGAGGAAGAATGTCTGCGGGTCGTCTCCCCACGCAAGCGTCACCGAGTAGATGGCGTAGCGAGCCGCCCACGCAATGATGACCACGTAGTAGATGAGGATGATGAACGATACGAGAACTTGCCACCAGCCGAGGAACTCGGCGCTGGGCTTAATCCGACGAAATGCCAGCGGTGCCGACCCGCGGTACTTGTGCCCGATCGCGTAATCAAGGAGGAGGACGGGAATCCCGACGAATAGGAGAGCAATGAGGTAGGGAAGAATGAATGCCCCTCCCCCGTTTTCATAGGCGACACCGGGGAAACGCCAGATGTTACCCAGCCCGACTGCGGAGCCAATTGCAGCCATGAGGAAGCCGAATTGTCCGCTCCATTTCTCACGCGTACCGGCGCTGCTGTGCGCGGCGCTCGGTGTCGAGGATGTCGACATATTCTCACTCCTTTCGTGATCGGTGCGTATGGGTGAGCCTGACAGACCGCGCAAAAACGCGACGAAGCGTCCCACCTTGTGGACAGCAATAGGGTGATTTGGCACACTAGATCAATCGCGTATTCCGCGCCCACCCATGACCGTCAGATCAGATGTCGGCAATGAAGAAAGGCTCAATGACAATGGCTACTCCTCACATTTCTGCGGCTCCTGGAGATTTCGCCCCCGCGGTGCTGATGCCCGGTGATCCCAAGCGCGCCGAACGTATTGCGCATCTGCTGATGGATGACGCGCGATTGGTCACCGACGTGCGCGGGATGCTCGGCTTCACCGGTACCGTGGACGGTCGTCCCCTGTCGGTTATGGGGTCGGGCATGGGGCAGCCGTCGGCGACAATCTACGTCACCGAACTGTTCAAAGAGTACGGTGTTGAGCGCGTCATCCGCGTTGGCACCTGCGGCGGAATTGCCCCCGAGGTTAACGTCGGCGACGTCGTCGTCGCTCTCGGTGCGCATACCGATTCCTCGATGAACACCTACCCTCTTCCGGGGTTGCATTTCTCGGCGGTTGCCTCCTACAACCTCGTTCGTGCCGCCGTTGACGCGGCGACGGACACTGACAACGTTCACGTTGGCACGATTCTTTCCCGCGACCACTTCTACCTCACCCCCGAGGGGCAGGTGGAGGATCTCGCTCGCTACGGCGTACTCGGCGTCGATATGGAAGCGGCAGCCATGTACGGTGTTGCCGCCGAATTTGGCAAGGAAGCGCTGACGGTTCTCACCGTGTCTGACCACCTCCTCGACCACTCGCAGGATATGTCGGCTGAGGATCGCGAAACGAAGTTCCAAGGCGCGCTCAAACTCGCCGTTGCGGCGGCTTTCGCCTGATTTCGCACCTCGCTGTCTCTTCGCCACTATCTAGTGGTATCAATCGCGACGAGCGGACGGGATCGCCCCACCATCAGCGGGGTATCCCGCCCGCTCGTTGTCTTTTACCGCGATGAGCAGTGGTGCGAACGCGCGGATGCGGCGCCGCTCCTCCCTCCACCCCGGGATCAGCGCGTCCATCATTCGATAGAACCCGTCTTGGTGGTTGGGTTCGATGAGGTGGACGAGCTCGTGGACAACAATGTGGCGGCAGACCCAGCGAGGAAGGTGGACAAGGCAGCGGTTGAGGGTGATCCTCCCGCTGGCATGGCGACAGCTGCCCCATCTCGTCGTCATCGCGCGGATCGTCACCGCCGTTGGGTGGCGCCCCACGCGCGGAGCCCACTCGGCGACCAGCCGGTCGACGTCCGCGCGCAACAGTGCATCGAGCACGTCGTCGAGTGAGGATTCGGTCGTGTCAATCGGTGTTGCCTCGCCGAAGATCAGCGGTACGCTGGGGTGGCGTGCTCGGCGAGCAAAATCTGCCCAAAACCCACTATCTGCGCGCTTTCGATGACGTTCAATCCAAAGACGGCGGGAACGCACAAACTCAATCGCGTCGTCGAGCCGCGCCCGTTCGGGCATCGACACGCGCACGTGAGCGCTGACCGTATCGACGCGGAGGTTGAGGCGCTTGACTCGAGTACGCACGACAGTCACGGGAATACCGTCAACGTCGATCACCGTAGCCTCGAGGCCATCGCTTCGGCGCAACCACGCGCGCCTTCGCTTCCTTTGAGGCATCGACGCGAACAACTATTGGAGATGGTATTCGACGCGGTTGACGATCATTTCGAGCGCGACGAGGTTTTGCCCACCTTCGGGAACGATGAGATCGGCACGCCGTTTCGAAGGTTCCACGTAGAGTTCGTGCATCGGCTTGACGGTGTTGAGGTATTGGGACTCCACCGATTCCACCGTGCGCCCACGTTCCAGCACATCACGCTTGACCCGTCGCAGAATACGCACATCCGCGTCGGTGTCGACGAACAGTTTGATGTCGAACAGGTCGCACAGTTCGTTGAAGCAGAAGATCAAGATTCCTTCGACGATAATCACCGGGTTTGGATCGACGCGCACCGTCTGATCAGAGCGATTATGCACGGTGTAGTCGTAAACGGGGCAGTCGATCGATTGACCGTCGATCAGTGCCTTGAGGTGCGAGATCATCAAGTCGTTGTCGAATGCCTCGGGCGAGTCGTAGTTGAGTTTCGCGCGTTCTTCGTAGCTGAGTTCGTCGTGACGATTGTAGTAGTTGTCGTGGTAGACGACGGTGGCTTTGGCAGAAAAATGCCGGATCAGCTCACGAGTCAGCGTCGTCTTGCCGCTGCCGGTGCCGCCAGCAATCCCAATGACGAGAGGGCGCACGTTTGAACTCCCTGGGTCGAGTGGTGTTTTCCCTATTGTACGCGCACAGCACGGGTGCCACAGCACCCTTTGAGCGCTATTCACCGCCACAGCCCACAGTCACGTCGCGTACGCTGAAGGTATGGCTATTTTTTGCGTCAACTACACGTACGATCCCGCTCGTGCCGACGAGATGGACGAGGTGCGCCCCCGCCACCGCGAGTTCCTTAAAGATCTCTACGATCGTGGAACGCTGCGCCTCGTCGGCTCGTGGAAGGAACCATTCCTCGGCGCACTACTCATCCTCGACGTCGCGGACGCGTCGTCGGCGCTTGCCATTCTCGACGATGATCCTTTCTTGACCGAGGGGTTCATTCGTCAACGCCACGCCCACCCCTACACCATTGTGTACGGAGCCCTCGCTGACTAGGTATCGCGATCAACGCGTCGGTTTGTCCGATTCGAGCTCGCGGATTAGCCACGAGCGGATCGCCACCGCCGCGGCGGCGTGCGCCCAATAATCGAAGGAATCCGGTCGCGTCTCCCACCGCATCTGCGGCGCGGCAGGGTCGCGGAGTTCACTCAATCGACGGTCGAGATCGACAAGCCCCCAGTCGAGGATCGGCGAGAGTTCACCGCTGATGACGATCGCTTCAGCGCAGGCAACGTCGGCAACCACGGCAAGCAGTCGACAGGCGTGGTCAACCACGTCAGTAAGGATGTCACGCACCTGCGCCGAGCCTTCCTCGCAACAACGGAGAAGCCATGCCACTTCGGGGTCACTGATGTCCCCACGGTGCAGCCCATCTCGCGCCGACACGTCAGTGACCTCCATCACCGAAGTGTCATGCTGGGGTGAGGCGCTGCCGATGAGACACGGTGGCGTGCCAACAACCTCACGCACCCGTTCAACAATCGCGGGAAGAGTCAGTGTTGCACCAATACAACCGACATGCCCGAGAGCACACGAACGGTCATCAGACAGCCCGATAGGGAGATGCTCAACCAGGCTGACGTCGACGCGGGTTCGGTGGAGGATCCGACGGTGGTGAACCACCGCGTGACCGATCCCAACCCCGAGGGTGACGATCGAGAAATTTTCCGTAGTTAGTCCCATCCCGAACCACTGTTCGTAGCGCGCCAGCGCCTCGACGTCGTTGACAAAGGTGACGGGGTGCGAGCAGTGCTGGGCAAACTCGGCAGCGAGATCGACGCCACTCCAGTTGAGGTAAACCGCATCGATGGCGTAACCGTGGCGATCGACGCGTCCACCCAGCGCAATCGCGACCGCCACGATATGGGATGCGGACTCTGATTCGTCTGTACTCGTGTCGTTCATCCAGCGTTCAAGTGTGCTCACCGCCTCGGCAGCGAGGCGCATCACGCGCGCTGGCGAGGTGTCCTGTCCTAGCGGTATCGACACGCGTGCCAGGGGGTGGCAGCGCAAGTCCGTCATCACGGCATCAAGTGCGCTAGCGGTCATCTTGATGCCGACGAAGCGCCGCGGAGTCAACGCCGGACCAAGCAAAATGACGGGTCTGCCCAGCCCGCGATCATTGGGGATCTGCGCATGTTCTTCGATGATGTCGCGCGCCTCGAGGTCGCGTTGCAGTCGTGTCATTGACGCCGCTGAAACGCCGAGTCGTCGCGCGAGCTGCGGTCTCGGTTGCGCTCCGCGGGTGATGATTTCTGCCGCGAGCGCCGCCGCGGTGTCATCAAGAAGTCGCGGTTCCACGCCGTCTCCGATCATGCCGATAGGTGTGCCGCGATTCGCGGCACGTCGATCAGTGAGGAAGGTCACCACCACCCCTCACAAGTGCTCAACATCATATGTTATTTTTGTGGTGAAACTAATCAGCCACCCGCGCTTTGTTGCTTCGGAGGATTCTCATGACATTGGTGTCACCCAACCACTC
>JAEZVQ010000168.1 GCA_023420745.1 Actinomycetes bacterium | reverse complement strand
CCGGCGGCCACGCGGGCGGGGCATTTTCGCCCAAAGGTGCCCGCATGGCTGCACTGGCTTGGGAGTTCCTCCTCCAGCGTCTCGCTGACCGGTAAGTCAGCTCACCTGCGAGGTGTCACCACCCGTAGGTTTGGAGTTGGATTTGCCGGCGTTTGCGGTTGGTGCGCACGAGGAACACGATGCCGGCAATCACCAGCGCCAAACCAATCACCGCGGTGACGATCCCCGCGATGAGTGCGGGCGTGAAGGTACTCATCGTGCCCATGACCCCGTCGTAGTCGATAACGACGAGTTGCTCGTCGCCGGTCAGCCCCTCGCAGTCGAGCGTGTAGGTGCCCGGGTCGATGTCGGAGCCGACGAAGGTCGTGCTACCACTATTGCGCTGGGTGTTGAGCTCGTAGGCCAAAGTGGAGCCATTGAGCGTGCACGTCGCGTCAACCGACCGATCCGGAATCGACAAGATGGCCACCCCGTCACTGTTAACAGTGAGCGTGCCGCCGTGGGCGTCGATGGGTGTGAGCGAGTTTTGCATTTCCGAGGTGAACTGTTCGCCGCCGTCTTGAGCAAGGGTCGCAACCATCCCGATCGTGCCGACAATCAGCGAAATTGGGAAGATCATCAGCACGCCGATGACGATCATCGTGATCGACCACCAGCGCGCGGGAAGCTTCGCAGCGGGCTGTCCGTAGGGTGCGGGCTGAGGTGCCGGCTGACCGTAGGTCGGCTGTGCGCCAACGGGTTGGGACGTTCCGGGCTGGAAATTCGGGTCACTCATTATTGTCTCTTTTCGTCATGATGCCGTCACGCAGGAGGTTGGGATACGATCCTCCCGCTTTCTCGTCTCCCTCAGTCTAGTCGGGGTAGCGTCAGTGCGGGCGAAACCATGCGATACCCTAGGGGAGTCTGTTTCTCGCCCCGCGTATTCGGAGCACTCAACACGAGTATCACTAGGATGTCTGACATGCGTATTCCTCGTTTCCTCGCAGTCGCCGCCGCCTGCATGACCGCGGTTGTCACGCTCGCCGGCTGCTCGACCGGACAGTCCACCTCCTCCGATGATTCGCCGAGCGCCACCGACCAGGCGAGCGCAAGCGTGTCGGCAACACCGAGTGAGCAGCCCGCGCTCGACCTCGCCGCGCTGGCAATGAATCCTGATAGCGTCCTTGCGAGCACGGGGGCGAAGTACTGGTTTGCCAACGAGGCACGCACGATGCAGTGCTATATCAGTGGTGAGGATTCGGATCCGACACTGCGCTGCGACACGTCACTGCCGTTCAAGACCGGTGCGCCGGAGAGTGAACCGTGGTGTTCTGAGGGCGACTACATCACCGACACCGCGACGCTCCATGCTGGAGAAGCCCAGGTCGGTGGGTGCCGGTCGGATGTCCCCATCAGCGTGGTGTGCGCATCCGACAACGGCGGGTCAGACGATCCGCAGTGCCAGCGCGACTGGTATTCGTCGACAGCGGTGAAGGTCGGGGAGCGCGTGGTTGTCGGTCCTCTCACCTGTGAAGCGACGAGCGAAAACACATTTGTCTGTTCCGTTGACGGCGGTGCTTCACTGACCCTGACGCCGGGGAAGTAAAGTCTTCGCGTTTAGCGCTGCGCGTCGCGGTCAAATACCACGAGAGCGCTGCCAATAGGCAACCGGATCAATTCACCTCGCGCACCGATGCTCTCACGCGCCGACACGCGAATCCCGCGCCTCGTGGTGAATACGTCGCCGCTGGGAGATGCCGCGAACACGCGATCCCGGCGCGTTTCAAACTGCTCAACCTGGGCACGCATCCGCTCAACTTCGCGACGCAGCTGTTCGACTTCGCTGCGTGCCGCATCAAGTTCGCGCCGCAACTGAAGAATCCGGCGAATCCCCTCGAGGTTGATCCCCTCGTCCTGAGACAGTCGCTGCACGAGGCGTAACCGCTCCACGTCACCGGGTGTGTAGCGTCGCCCGCGTCCTTTGGTGCGAGCAGGGATCACAATGCCGAGCCGGTCGTATTGCCGCAGGGTCTGCGGGTGCATCCCAGCCAGCTCCGCCGCCACCGAAATGACGTAGGTGGTGTGCTCGCCACTCGACATTGTGATCTCCTTTCGTGTTGTTGCCCGTCAACGGGGTCGCTTTATCCTCGAGCGTTCGCGGCGAGGTCGGCGCGCGGATTCCACTCGCCCTGCGCGGCGTTCAACGCCTCAGCGGCACGCTTCATCTCCGCGCTCACCCGATCGGGCACGGCAATCGTCACCTCAATCAGGAGGTCACCTTTCTTCCGTCCCGCAGTGACGCCGCGTTTGCGCACCCGCAGTTGCGTGCCCGAGGTGGTGCCCGCCGGGATTTTGACGGTGACGTGCGAGCCGTCCAGCAGCGGCACCTCGACTTTGGCGCCGAGGAGCGCCTCGCTATACGTGATCGGCAGACGCATCCGCAGGTCATCACCATCAAGTTGGAACACCGGGTGCTTGGCAATCTTCACGGTGACCAGAAGATTCCCCGCCTCACCCCCGTTGTGACCGGGGCGACCGCGCCCGCGCAGCCGAATCGTCTGACCGTCGTTGACACCGGCTGGCACCTTGACGGTGACGCTGCGTCCTTCGACGGTGAGCTTGAGCGTGGCTCCTTCGACTGCTTGGCGCAGGGTTAGCGTTGTCGAGGTTTGGAGGTCGGCACCGCGCATCGGTCGCTGTGGGAATCCTCCCCCAGCGAACGCGTCAGCACCGAACGAACCGGAACTAAACGACGCGCCCCCGCTAAACGGTGACCCGCCCGAGGCGCCAAAACCGCCCGCCGAGGCTTTCTTGCCCATGTTGAACAGGTTGTGGAGGATGTCCTCCCCGCCCTGTCCTCCCGCGAACATCGAGAAGATGTCGTTGGCGTCGAAACTGCCCGCCGCACCGCTGAAGGGTGATCCAGCGCCAGCGAAACGCGCACCCGCACCTCCCATGGCACGCATGGTGTCGTACTGTTTGCGTGACTTGGCATCGGAGAGCACCTGGTAGGCCTCGTTGATGTTCTTGAATCGTTCCTCAGCGCCCGCATCACCGGGATTTTGGTCGGGGTGGTTGGCACGCGCAAGCTTGCGATAGGCCTTCTTAATGGCGTCGGCATCCGCGTCTTTCGATACGCCGAGCGTGGCGTAGAAATCCTTACCGAACCATTCCTGAGCTGCCATCCCGATTCACCTCCCTCTTACTGCTGCGGGCTGGCGACAATCACCTTGGCGGCACGCACCACGCGCTCGCCGATACGAATCCCGTGCTGGACGACCTGGGTGATCGTCTCGACCTCGACATCATTCGACGGTGCAGCGAGCATCGCCTCGTGAATCGTCGGGTCAAATTCCTCGCCGACCTCACCGAAACGCTCGGCATGGTAGTGATTGGCGAGGATGGACTCGAACTTTGTGGCAATCGCCGCGAACGGCCCGTCGAGATCGCCGGCTTGGCGCGCGGCCTCGATGTCGTCGAGCACGGGAAGCAACGCCTCGACAACCTCGCCGTGCCCCATCCCCCGCGCGGCAGCAATGTCGGCTTTTGACCGCTTGACGTAGTTGTTGTGCTGCTGATTGAGGTTGTAGTGGTCGGCACGCGCCCGCGCAAGACTGTCCGTCAGCTCCGCGTGATGCGATTCAAGTTCGCTGACACGTTCGCGCAGCTGAGCGAGTTCGTCGTGCGCGGCAACGAGGTCGCTGTCTTCAAATTCGGCTTCGAGGTCAGCGAGGTCGTCGACCGCGCCCGCGGGCTGGGAGGTGTCGCCGGGCTGATCCTGCGACACCTCACCCGCCACGTCGGTCACGCGTTCGGTATCGTCGACGCGCTGGGTATCGTCACTGCGCGAGGTGTCCTCGTCGCGCGAGATATCCTCGCCGCTCACTTGGTGTCCTCGTCATCGACAACTTCCGCGTCGATCACGTCGTCGTCACCGGTGGCTGCGTCAGAACCCTCCGCCTGCTGCTCTGCCTGAGCGGCCTGCGCGGCAGCGTAGATCTCCTGACCGATCTTCATCCCGGATTCGTTGAGCTTCTCCAGAGCGGACTTCACCGCGTCAATGTCGTCGCCTTCCAGCGCTTTCTTCACCGCGTCAATATCGGCTTTGACAGCGGTTGCCGTCTCATCCGAGACCTTATCCGCCTCGTCTTTCAACACCTTTTCGGTGGTGTAGACGGTCTGCTCAGCGAGGTTGCGGGTTTCAGCATCTTCGCGACGCTTCTTGTCGTCGGCAGCATGCGCCTCCGCTTCCTTGACCATGCGGTCGATTTCTTCCTTCGGCAGTGCGGAGCCGCCGGTGATCGTCATCGACTGTTCCTTGCCGGTGCCGCGATCCTTCGCGGAAACGTGGACGATACCGTTGGCGTCAATATCGAAGGTGACCTCGATCTGCGGCACGCCGCGCGGCGCCGGTGCAATACCGGTGAGCTCGAAGGTGCCCAGCGGCTTGTTGTCGCGAGCGAACTCGCGCTCGCCCTGGAACACCTGAATCAGCACCGACGGCTGGTTATCTTCCGCGGTGGAGAACACTTCGGAAGACTTCGTCGGGATCGCCGTGTTGCGGTCGATCAGCTTCGTCATGAAGCCACCCTTAGTTTCGATACCGAGCGACAGCGGGGTGACGTCGATGAGGAGCACGTCCTTACGGTCGCCCTGCATGACGCCCGCCTGCAGTGCGGCACCCATGGCGACAACCTCATCGGGGTTGACGGACTTCGACGGGTTCTTCCCGCCGGTCAGCTCCTTGACCACCTCGGCCACGGCGGGCATACGGGTCGAGCCGCCAACGAGGATGACGTGATCGATGTCAGATACGGAGATCCCCGCGTCGCGCACGACCGCGTGGAACGGCGTCTTGGTGCGTTCAATGAGGTGCGAGGTCATTTCCTCGAACTTCGCGCGCGTCAGCGTCTCGTCGAGGTGGACGGGCACACCGTCAACCATGGTGAGGTACTGCAGCGAAATCGTGGTGGAGGTCGAGGACGACAGTTCCTTCTTCGCCTGTTCAGCGGCGTCACGCAGACGCTGCATCGCCACCGGATCCTTCGACAGGTCGTTGCCGGACTTCACCTTGACCTGGGTAACCAGCCACTCGACAATGGCACGATCCCAGTCGTCACCGCCCAGACGGTTATCGCCGGAGGTGGCGCGCACCTCGATCGTCGAGAATTCGGAGCCGTCTTCACTGTCCTTGCCGATTTCGAGCAGCGACACGTCGAAGGTGCCGCCACCAAGGTCGAAGACCAGGATCAGTTCGTCTTCCTTGCCCTTTTCCAGCCCGTAGGCGAGCGCCGCCGCGGTCGGTTCGTTGACGATGCGAGTGACGTTAAGGCCGGCAATGCGACCGGCATCCTTGGTCGCCTGACGTTCCGCGTCGTTGAAGTAGGCGGGAACGGTGATGACCGCGTCGGTCACCGGTTCACCGAGGTATTCTTCCGCGTCGCGCTTGAGCTTGGACAGGATGCGCGCGGAGATTTCTTGCGCAGTGTAGCTCTTGTCGTCGACGTCGATGCTCCAGTCGGTGCCCATGTGGCGCTTGACGGAGCTGATCGTGCGGTCAACATTGGTCACCGCCTGACGCTTCGCGATTTCGCCAACAAGGACTTCGCCAGTCTTGGAAAAGGCGACGACGGACGGGGTGGTGCGAGCGCCTTCCGCGTTCGCGATGATCGTGGGTTCGCCACCTTCGAGGACAGCGATCGCCGAGTTTGTAGTGCCGAGGTCGATACCGACTGCACGTGCCATGATGTGATCTCCTTCTATCAGATCAAGTTGAGTCTGTTGCACTCAAGTCTAATCCGATGGCGCGGGCTGTCAAGCCGAAGCGACGAAAGTTGAGTCACATTCACTCAATGTTGCTATTTGCTGCCTTCTGCTCAATCAAAGCACGTACTGCATCGACATCGGCGGGGAGCTCAACGACATGCTGATCGGTGTCGAGAATCCCTCGGAATCGCGCGGGAATTGGCGGTTCCTCGCCGGTGGCCTCCACGATGGTGTCGGCAAATTTCACCGGCAGCGCCGTCTCCAACACCACCAGCGGGGTAGTGACAGCACCGGTGTCGAGCAGTGTCTGCCCCACATGCCAAGCGTCCGCGGTATGCGGGTCGATAAGGACGCCATAACGTTCATTAACCGCGCGAATTGTCGCCACACGGTCGGCGTGCGTGGATCGACCCGAGAGGAATCCAAACCGAGTGGATATCGCCTCAAACTCAGCGGTACCAGCGAGATTGAACTCCCCTTCAACCGCCACACGCTGGGCGAATAGTTCACGCGTCCGCACCGCGTCGGCACCGACAACGTCAAAAATAAATCTCTCGAAATTTGACGCCTTGGAAATATCCATTGAGGGGCTGGAGGTGGCGAGGGTGTGTGCGCGATCGCGCACACGGTATCGACCGGTGGAGAAAAACTCGTCGAGCACGTCATTTTCATTCGTTGCGACGATGAGACGGTCGATTGGCACACCGAGAGTACGCGCGATATGACCCGCACAAATGTCACCAAAATTCCCGGTGGGGACACTGAACGACACTGGTCGGCTCATGTCGCCTGAAACTTGGATCCATGCCGCCACGTAGTAGACGACCTGAGCGACGAGGCGAGCGACGTTAATCGAGTTGACAGCGCCGATGCGGTAGCGAGCAACACAATCAGCGTCAGCGGTGATGGCCTTGACAATATCTTGGCAATCATCGAACACCCCGTCGATAGCGACATTAGTAATCGAGGGATCGTTGAGCCCGTACATCTGGGCTCGCTGGAACGGTGTCATCCGACCGGCGGGGGTGAGCATGACGACGTTGACGCCCTCGATACGACGCATCGCGTACTCCGCGGAGGATCCGGTGTCGCCCGACGTTGCCCCGAGAATCGTCAACGTCTGTCCAGATCGAGCGAGCATGTCAGCGAAAAACTCGGCCAGCATCTGCATCGCAATGTCTTTGAATGCCGCCGTCGGCCCGTTCGACAGGTGGAGTAACCACATCGGCCCGACTTTGCTCACCGGCGTCACTTCCCGGCTAGCGAAAGTATCAATACTGTAGGCGCGCCGGCACATCTGCTCGAGGTCATCACGGGAAATATCGTCGACAAATCGGCCGATGACTTCGGTGGCGAGTGCCGCGTACCCATCCTCGTGGAACACGTCGATCCAGCGGCGCAAGGTGGTGTCATCGACGCGCGGGACGCTGACGGGCACGTAGAGACCACCGTCGGGCGCGATTCCGCGTTCGAGGGCATAGCGAAACGGCACAGTGACGGGGGTGGGCGAGGTGTCGCGAGTCGAACGGTAGCGCATAGCCTCACCCTAGCGACACCGCTCCACTGCGCGGGGTGTGGTCGATAGAATGAGATTGATTGCCTATTGACATAAAGGAGGCTCACTGATGAGCGTTGAGATGGTTGAGACAGCCACGCAGGAACTTGTCGATGCAATGAAGGGTCTGATCCCGCAGCTGTCATCCTCGTCCCCCGCTCTTTCCCCCGAGGAAACCACGCGTTTCGTCTCACAACCCAGCGTTCGACTCTTCGTCTACCGTGACGACGACTCCGGCGCTATCCAGGGGATGCTGTCGCTTGTGCTGTTCTACATTCCCACCGGTTTGCGCGCTTGGATCGAGGACGTCGTCGTCGACGAGGCCACGCGCGGCAAGGGTGCTGGCCGTCAGCTCGTTGAGGCGGCGTTGGACTACGCGCGTGAGGCGGGGGCTCGTACCGTCGATCTCACGTCGCGACCGTCGCGCGAGGCAGCAAATCGCCTCTACCAGCGATGTGGTTTCGAGCTGCGCCAGACGAACGTCTACCGCTACTCCTGCTAGCCGCGCTCGGTCACAACCCGGTTTGTGCCAGCGCAGCCCGGTTCACATCAGCTCACCCCGCTGATGCGCTGGCGAGGATCACCACCGCCCACACGGTGAGCCCGATTGAGGTCGTCGCCGCGAGCGCAGCTCCCACTCGCCGCACACGCTGATTGCTCACACGCTGTGCGATACGACGGTGGAGCGCTGCCGTATCACCGCCCGGCACGGTGCCACTGTCGGCTACGGTGTCACTGGTCGCTGCTGTATGACTGGGCGCGGTAGTGCCAATAGTCGTCCGCATTGCGGCATATCCGACGAGCGCGGGGCTGGTCGTCACCGCAGCGAAAACCGCGAAGCCGATAACGCGTGCGAGCGTGGTTTGGTCGGTACTCGCCGCGTAGGCCGCGAGCGCCGCGGGATCGACGCAGATGAGGACGGCGCTGAGGAATGCGACGGCGGGGACTGCCCAGACCCGCCTAGCTACCCAGTCGGCACTGGCGTCAATGATGGATGTGAGGATTTCCTCGCCTCGGCTGCGCCCGCCGCGCCATGTCGTCCACGCCCACCACGCGAGTGCTGCTGCGATGAGGAAGATGATGATCGGACGTGGCGCACCAGTGTCCGCGCCGAACTTCGCCTCAACCCAGCGGGCGCAAAACTGTGCCACGGTGAGGTTGACGCCCCACACGCTCAGCGTCGACAGTCCGATGAGCGCGACGACGTGCACGCGTGCGATTCCACGCCGCGCCAGCAACACCGCGACGACGAGAATGGTGATGTCAATATTCGCCAACCCGAGTACGGTCATCGCCAGCACGTAGGCTGCCATCCTCACCTCTTTTCTCCTCAGCACTATGATCGTGCGTATGACTGTACTGAGTGCTGAAGCCATCGCCCACGTCAATGATTATTCCGCGTTCATCACCGCATCCCCGTCCTCCTACCACGCGGCAGCGGAAATTGCGCGCCGACTCGACGCCGCCGGGTTTTCCCGGGTGCGCGAGGAAGAGGCGTGGCGTCGGGACGCAGGTGGCGCCTACTTTGTCCGCGATGGCGCGGTGATTGCCTGGTGGGTTCCCGTTCACGCCAGCCCAACTTCGTCGTTCCGTATCATCGGCTGCCATACGGATTCCCCGGCGCTCAAAGTCAAGCCACTCGGGTCGTCAACAACTCCTGACGGGTGGGGACATATTGATGTCGAAGTTTACGGCGGGCCGCTCATCAATTCCTGGCTTGACCGCGAAATCGGTTTTGCCGGTCGAGTCATCGACCGTGAAGGGCACTCTCACCTCGTCAGCACCGGAGCAATCGCACGTGTCCCGCAGCTTGCCATCCATCTTGATCGTGAAGTGTATTCCACGGGATTGAAACTCGATCATCAAATCCACATTCATCCTGTATGGCATGCGGATGGCGCGGAGGCTGAGTCGTTCTTTACCGTCGTCGCACGCGAAGCAGGTCTCGATTCTGCCGAGGATATCGCCGGTCATGACCTCGTGTCCTTTGCCTGTGAGGCGCCGGGACGTTTCGGCGCCAATGGTGAGTTCTTTGCCGCTGGCCGCCAAGACAACCTCTCCTCGGTTCACGCGGGGCTGACCGCGTTTGAACGTCTTGCCACCAGCGGTGACACAGCCACCTGCGACGATCAGGCTGTTGCCGTTTTCGCCGCTTTTGACCACGAGGAAGTCGGATCTTCCACTCGCTCGGGGGCGTGCGGTCCGATCCTTGAAACAACACTTCGGCGCCTCGCCGCGACGCTCGGTGCGGATGAGGATGGCTACCACCGGATGCTTGCCGGCTCGTCGTGTATTTCTGCCGACGCCGGGCACTGGGTGCACCCGAACTACGCTGATCGCCACGACCCCGCAACCCACCCGATGCCGGGGCGCGGCCCGATGCTCAAGGTCAATGCCGATCAGCGCTACGCCACCGACGCGGTAGGGACGGCACTGTGGGCGCGCGCCTGTGAACGCGCCGGTGTCGAGCACCAGGTGTTCGTGTCGAATAACGCGATGCCATGCGGGTCAACAATCGGCCCGTTAACCGCAACTCGTCTCGGCATCACTACGGTCGATGTGGGCATTGGAATGCTGTCGATGCATTCGGCACGCGAGATGACCCACGTGGCCGACCACCTCGCCCTATCGCGAGTACTGGAGGAGTACCTGCGTCGCGGCTGAGCCTGCCGGCGCAGAATCGACGTCCACTCACGTCCCTGGCGCAACACACTAATCAACACAACAATTAACACACTAATACTGTTGTGTTGATTAGTGTGTTAATTGTTGTGTTCGAGGTTTTTGCTGTTATCCCGCTGTTTTTGAGCTGTTGTCGCGATGCGGTAGCGCTGCTTCGGGCTTCGCGCGGGCTGGGTGCGCTCGACCTCGCCGCTATCGCACAGTTCATTGAGGATCTGGCGCACACGTCCGACCGACACCCCCGCAACGGTTGCGAGTTCTTTGCTCGCTGCCGTCGCATGGTGTCGAAGATGATCGAGAATGAGCTCGCGCGGAGTTGCTGGCATCGCACCTCCACCCTCGATTTCGGTGAGATAGCGGCGTGCGAAAGTGAGACGGAATCGCGACAGCTGGTCATCGGGGTGCGGGGCAGGAAGGTGGGCGCGCTGTTGTTCGCTGAGGATCTCGACGTAGCCCGAACCTCGATTTTCAGCCACGAACCCGCCGTTTCGCGCGGGTGTCAGCTCCAAGAGTGTTGAAAGTGCTTGGTTGCGAGAGCTCGACACCCCGTCCGTGCCGAGCGCGTCGAGCGTCACCGTTCCAAATAGCCCACCAGGGTTGGTGATTTCCAAGCGATCGGGGTACATGTCGATCATCACCTGCGCGCCTCGCGCCGTCGGTGAATAGTCGCGATGCATGAGGGCATTCGTCAACGCTTCTCGCACCGCGCCTTCCGCGTAGTCGGGGAGGTCGAAGCGATGCACACCCTTGATGACAGCGCCACGCCTGGAGTTTCTCAGTACTGCGCGCACGCCCTCATCAATCATGTCAGGAATTGGTCCGACGAAAGTGACATTGTCGAGCATCCGCACTCCTGGCGTCACGGACGCCTTGGTATCACCGGGATAGACAGCAAATGACACCATGAGCTGCGGGAAGAACTGCTGGGGGTAGTCCCCGAGTGCGACGAGACCGGCAACTGTGGGCACCTCGCGCCCCTCAACCATCCGGGTGATGTTCAAACGCCGACGCAGTGTCGCGTCGTCCGCGGTTTTCGAGCGCTCATGGAGCTCACGCTCTCGCTCCAACACTTTCTGCACCAACGTAGCGTCGAGATCCTCGACAGTGGCTTCGTCCACTGCCTCCCGATCCCACTGGGGCTGCTGTTTCTGTTCGAGAAGCCGATCAACTTCATAGAAAGTGAGGCGACGATCCCCGTCTGCTGTGCGGATATAGGAACCGTTGTAGCGCCCCTTTTCCTTGACATAACACGGCTTGTCAAACGGCTGGAAAGCTGGGATCGACGCGATGACAACTTCTCGATCGTCGAACGAGAGAATCTCGATGTCGGCTCGCACCGGAGGATCCATATGATGAACACACCGAGAGGCGAAGGCGTCAGCACATCGTCTCGCATCGAACCTCGGTACCGTGGAAAATCCGGCGGTCTCATCAAGCCCGAGGATGATCAGACCACCCGCCCCATTGGCAAAAGCGGAGATCGTCGCGTCGATGCTCTTGGGACAGCCTCCGCTGGCTGCCTTGACCTCGATCGTCGATGTATCCGTCCCAATTTTCCGCAGATTCTCAACGATCTGAGCGAGAGTACTCGCGTCCATGTGGCGCCTCCTTAGCGCCCAGCGTAGCAAACACACTAATCAACACACTAATCAACACACTAATACTGTTGTGTTGATTAGTGTGTTAATTGTTGTGTTCGAGGTTTTCGTTGAAATTCCGCAGTTTTCCACTGTTGTGTTCGCCGCGGTGGCGGCTCACAGCAGTGAATAGATCAGGGGCACGAGAAGGATCTTGAACACGATGCAGGTGGCGAATAGCGCCGCGTAGGAGGATTCGATGCGCTCATCCGCCACCCGTGCCTGGGTGGCGGAGAGGATCGCTGGCTGACCGATAAACCCGGCAATAGCACCGGCCACGCGCGGCCCGGAGAGGTTGAGAAGTTTGCCGACAACGGCGACGGTCACGGCGCACAGCGCGGCGATCACCGTCGCGACCAACGCAACTTTCCACCCCAGTGACGTCGCCACCACGGCTTTAAATGCCGACCCGGCACCCAGACCGAGTGCGGCGAGGAAGAAGAGCAGACCCAGCTGTCGAATAATACGGTTCGCCGCGTCAGGCATTGACCACACCAGCGGGCCGGTGCGACGCAGCGCGCCGAGTACCATACCGGCAATCAGTGGGCCACCGGCAATGCCGAGAGAGAATATTGCTCCGCCAGGTAGCGGCAAAATGACGAGACCGAGCACCATGCCGAGCACCAGACCGACACCGAGGGCGAGGGCATCGACCTCACTGACCTTCTGCTCGGAGTTGCCGAGGAAACGTGCGAGCTCTTCGACTTCCTCACTGGGAACCGCGACGGCCACATGGTCGCCGGGCTGGAGGACGAGTTCATCGGTGGCGAGCAGTTCGAGGTCGCCGCGCCGCACGCGAGTAATGACACCGCCGAACTTCACCGGGAGGTTAAGTTCAGCAATGGTTTTGCCCATGATAACGGGGTTGGAGATGGTGAAACGCTCAAAATCAACGTCGCGACGATCGTCGGCGAGGTGGTGGTCGAGTTCCTCACCGACCTCACTAATGGCACGCTCGACCGCGTCGGGCGCACCGACAATGACGACTTCGTCGCCCACCATCAGATCTTCGCCGGGAACGACGACGCGGGTGACGTCGCCGCGTCGCAGATAGGAGATCCGCACGTCTTGGCGCCGCCACGCGTCAACGCGGCGAACGTTGACGGTACGGGTGACAGCGGCGGTGCGTGCCACCAGCCCGACACCGGCCAGCGAAGCCGTGTCATTCGCGCCCTCCCACGGTCGGGTGACGATAATCGAGGCGACGATAATGCCGGCAACCACGCCGAAGGGGTAGGCCACCGCGTAACCGGCTCCGGGGTCGGAACTTCCGGCGATGCGCAGTGCTGCGTCGAGTGCCGGGGTCGACGTCAGCGCACCGGTGTAAGCGCCCGCGGCAAGGTTGGCGGGGATGCCCAGCAGCCATGCGCCGATGATCGCAATGACGGCACCGAGCATTGCCGCCAGCGCCCCGGCACCCATCAGCCCCGCTTGCTGGCGCAGTTGGCTGAGGAACGTCGAGCCGGCAGAAATCCCCACGGCGTAGACGAAGAGGGCAAGACCGAGCGATTGCAGCACCGCCATGCCGTCGCCAAGTTCAGGATGGAATGCGGACAGAGCCAGACCGACGAAGAGCGCGCCGACCGCGCCGAAACGCAGCGGTCCGAACTTGATCTGCCCGAGCGCCGCCCCGGCGGCAACAACGAGGAAGAAGGTGAGGATCGGGTTGGTGGACAGGATCTCTAGCACAGCTCTAGCCTAGACGGTGAAACGTGCGATTCTGCGTGGGCGTGACCGTTGATGGAGGTGTGATGGCTGACAGTGTTCGCGTCGATACGTGGTTGTGGAGCGTGCGTCACATGAAGTCGCGTTCTCGTGCCACCGCCGCGTGCAAAGCCGGTCACGTCAAGGTCAACGGACGCACGGCAAAAGCCTCCACCCCCGTCGCTCCCGGCGATCGGGTGTCGTATCGCCGTGACGGTTTCGACACCGAACTTGAGGTCGTGCGCACACTCCCCACGCGAGTGGGCGCACCGATTGCGGTCACCGCCTATGTCGATCACTCGTTGCCGCGCCCGACAATTCCGCGTGCGATGATGCTGCCCGTGCGCGAACGCGGTTCGGGTCGTCCAACAAAACGTGAACGACGCCAGCTCGATGAACTACGCGGGCGTGACACTAATGCTGAACGCTATTGAGCAGTCCCCCGCCGTTTTCTTTCGCGTTTCTCCCCACACCCACCTATTCCTCGGATGATCGGAGCCGATCATGACACCTGCGCACATCCCCTCCCTCACCCTGTCGAACTCGGTGTCAATCCCGCAGCTCGGTTTTGGCACCTACAAGGTTGACCCCGTGAATGCGCAACGCGTCGTCGAATGTGCGCTCGAGGTCGGCTACCGCCACATCGACACCGCGCAGATGTATGGCAACGAGCGCGAGGTGGGGCGCGCGGTGGCGGCGAGCGGACTGTCGCGCGACGATGTCTTCATCACCACGAAACTCGACAACCCCTACCACCGGCCAGCGGATGCGCGTGATGCCTTCGCCCGTTCCCTCGATGCTCTCGGAGTGGAAAGGGTCGACCTGTTCTTGATTCACTGGCCACTACCCACGCTGTACGGCGGGGATTTCGTCTCGACGTGGCGGGTCCTCGAAGACATTTACGATCGCGGTCAGGCACGCGCCATCGGGGTGTCAAACTTCCTCACCCACCATCTGCGCACCCTCATTGAGGCGACCGATATTGTTCCCCACGTCAATCAGGTCGAGTCCCATCCGCATCACCAGTGCCCTGAGCTTCACGAGTTCCACCGCCAACATGGGATCGTCACCGAAGCGTGGTCGCCGCTGGCGCGCGGGCGCGTCCTCGACGATCCGACACTGGTTGCCATTGCCGAGGAATGCGGCAAAACGCCAGCGCAAGTTGCGCTTCGCTGGGCAATCCAACGCGGCGACGTGGTGTTTCCCAAATCGACGCATCGCGAGCGGATGGAGGCGAATCTCGCGCTATTCGATTTCTCGCTCACTGACGATCAGATGACGCGCATCAGCGCGATTGATCGAGGAGAGGATGGGCGTTCGGGCTCCCACCCCGACACTATGGATCGCCTGTGAGGTAGTGCGTAGAAATAGTGCGAGGAATAGCGCTTGCCATCATGTCGAGATCGGTGTCGTGCCGGTAACGTGGTCAACACCATCGTCGGATGGTGAGATACGTTCGGCGCAGCGCGATTCGATCCGGTAATCTCGGGCCATGACTCAACAGAAGAACCTCGATGAACTGCTGGCGACGATGGACGTCAAGCCGCAGGGAACCTACGTTGTCATCCCTCTCGATGAGGTTCCCGAAGGTGTGGAACCGTTCGCCACCGTCCGCGAATTTGAGGGCGTGACCATCGTGATCTCTGAGGATCGCGCAAAAGAAGCGGGCCTCCCCATCGAAAACCGTTTCACCCGGATTTCTTTAGACGTTCCGTCGTCGCTTGAAACCATTGGTTTGGTAGCAATGATTTCGCAGACGCTGGCTGCGCGCTCGATCACCTCGAATACCCTGTCCGGTTTCCACCGCGATCATCTCTTCGTCCAGGTCGACAAGGCTGACGAGGCGGTGCGGATTCTGCGCGATCTGCGCGAGCAGGCAAAAGGTTGGCTCTCCCTCTGAGGTTCAACGACTAGGCTGGAGATATGGCGAAGGCTCAGCGCGAACTCCAGACGTTGACGAAGCTCCCGGATGGAACGGTCAAGCAGAAGAACCCACTGACGGGGACGGAAGTGTGGACAGTTCCGGGGCGCGGTCATCGCCCGCTGGCGACACCACCGAGCCGAGTCGAACCCCTTGATCCCGCGGATCACGGGCGCCACTGCGCGTTTTGCGAGTACCGACACCTCGAGACCCCGCCGGAAAAGTCGCGCGTCGTGCGCGAGGGCGACGACTGGCACATTCTTCGCGAACTGCCCGTCGACGCGCTCGATGACACCGTTGCGGAGTTTCGCCGCATCCCCAACCTGTTCGAAATCATTTCCTACAACTATTGGCACCTCAACCACGACCATTCGCCGTCCGAGGCGCAGCACCGTCGCATGGCGGCGTACTTGGCGAAGCCGGAGGGGTACGACCACGTGATGCGCGTGGTGCGCGCACGCCTCGCTGCCTCCGGGCTGGACGCTGAGGAACTGGATACGCTCACGGATTCCCAGCTGCTCCCCCATGCCAACGGGTTCTTCGCCGGCGGTCACGACGTCATCGTGGCGAGGCGCCACTTCGTTGACGGCGCCTCGACCTCGGATCAACTGGCGTCGTCGGGAACACTCACCCCGGAAGAGCACTACCGCTACTTCGATTTCACCGCGCGCTCGATGGCGGATCTCTACGACCTCAACCGCAAGGTGCGTTACGTCGCCTGTTTCCAAAACTGGCTGAAACCGGCGGGTGCCTCTTTCGACCACCTCCACAAGCAGATCGTCGCCATCGACGAACACTCGGTGCAGACCAC
>JAEZVQ010000140.1 GCA_023420745.1 Actinomycetes bacterium | reverse complement strand
CCATGGGAAGGCGACGCCTCCCAAGTGGACGTAGTGACGTGGTGGGAAGCCGGCTCGGAAAAGCTCGGTCTCGAAGCCCTCGCTAAAGTGTTCGACGAGCAAAACCCTGACACTCAATTCGTCAATGCCGCAATCGCCGGTGGTAGTGGCTCCCAAGCGAAGCAGAAACTTGCTGCCGACCTTGCTGCCGGTTCCGCGCCCGATACCTTCCAAGCGCACGCTGGCGCTGAGCTCACCGACTACATTGAAGCGGGACAGATCCTCGACATCTCCGGACTGTACGACGAACTCGGTCTGCGTGACGCGTTCCCCAAGACACTCATCGATCGCCTCACTGTTGACGGCGCGATCTACTCGGTGCCTTCGAATATCCACCGCGCCAATGTCGTGTGGGCTAACCCTACTGTACTGAAAGAAGCAGGTCTCGACCCCGCGACTCCACCGGCAGATCTTGACGCGTGGATCGCGGATATGGAAAAGATCAAGGCAGCGGGGAAGACCCCGATCACTGTCGGTATGGCGTGGACGCAAGTTCAGCTGCTCGAAACCATCCTCATCGCTGACCTCGGTGCCGATGGTTACAACGGTCTGTTTGACGGCACCACCAAGTGGGATTCCGAAGGCGTGACCAAAGCGATCGAGCATTTCCAAAAGATCATGTCCTTTACCGACAAGTCGCTGTACTCCGAAGACTGGGAGCCAGCACTCAACCCGGTGATTGAAGGCAAAGCCGCGTACAACGTGATGGGCGACTGGGCAGTGGCTGCCTACGATGCTCAGAATAAGACCGCGGGAACTGACTACATCTACTTCCCAGTTCCCGGCACTGACGGGATCTTTGACTTCCTCGCCGACTCCTTCACCTTGCCTAAGGGCGTCGCTCACCCCGGTGGGACGAAAGCATGGCTGAAGACGATCTCCTCGAAGGAAGGTCAAATCGCATTCAACACCGTCAAAGGCTCAATTCCTGCCCGCTCTGACTTGACGGACGAGGAAAAGGCGAAGTTCTCTGACTACCAAAAGAGTGCGATGGAGTCCTTTGGTAAGGATACGATCGTGTCTTCCATCGCTCACGGCGCGGCACTGCCGGTCAAGAAATCCAACGCCATTACTGACGCAACGACGAAGTTCATCGAAACCGGGCAGTCGGTGGCGGACTTCCAGGCTGCGCTCGTCAAGGCTGTTGAATGATCAACCGGTGA
This sequence comes from Actinomycetes bacterium, assembly GCA_023420745.1. Taxonomy (GTDB): domain Bacteria; phylum Actinomycetota; class Actinomycetes; order Actinomycetales; family Actinomycetaceae; genus Gleimia. The sequence continues at coordinate 3,553 of JAEZVQ010000140.1, read as the reverse complement.
CGTTCCGGCGTCACTAACCTGATCGACCGTGTCGGTGAGGGGTGAGAATGCACTCGCCCCTCACCGGCCCCCACGCAAGGAGAACACTGCGTTGCCCACCTCTCATCCCCACCCGAAAAGGACGACTCCGCGCGGATCAGCGCGGCGGCGCTCCCTGTCATTTTGGCTGCACAAGTATCTGCCGCCGATTCTGCTGATTACGCCCTCGATCATCCTCGTCGCGATCTTCGTGTACGGGCTGCTCGGGCATAACTTCTACATGTCCGCCATCGACGCTCACACCGTGGCGCAATCAACCGGTGCGGCACCGACCTCATTCGTCGGTTTCGAAAACTACGCTGAGCTGTTTGGCGATGAAGATTTCCGCCACTCGCTGCTTAACCTGCTCATCCTCACGTTTGCGTTCCTCTTGGGAACCCTGGTGCTCGGCTTCCTCTGGGCGTGGATTCTGGAAAAGCCGATCGCCGGTGAAGGGGTGTTCCGCTCCATCTTCCTCTTCCCTATGGCGGTGTCATTCGTCGCATCCGGTGTGGTGTGGAAATGGCTGCTCAACTCCGCCACCGATGATTCTGCCTCCGGTCTCAACCGCCTGTTCCAAATGGTGGGGCTTGGGTTCTTGCAAAACTCGTGGACACAAAACACCACCTGGGGTATCCTCGCCATCGCCCTTCCTGCCGTGTGGCAGCTCGCTGGCTACGTGATGGCGTTGTTCCTCGCCGGATTCCGCGGCATCCCCAACGATTTGCGTGAAGCGGCGCGCGTCGACGGTGCCTCCGAGTGGAAGATTTACCGCCACGTCATCTTCCCGCAGCTCGCTCCGGTGGCCTTGTCCGCCGTCATCATCATCGGGCATATGTCGTTGAAGTCCTTCGACCTGATTATGAACGTCACCGACCAGCGCACCTACTCAACCAAGGTTCCTGCGATCGACATGTTCAACTACATGACCGACGGCGACTACTCGATGTCGGCGGCCGTGGGGGCAATCCTCCTTATCATCGTCGCCATCCTTGTCGTGCCTTACCTCATTCACGACGCGAAGGGACGTGACTGACCGATGACGACTGACACTGTCACCTCCTCGATCCCGCGTCGCAGCGTGAAGGAACGCGATTCTCTCGCCGTGCGATCGACACCGGTGGGGAAAACGCTACGCTACGCGGTGCTGATTTTCTCCCTCGCCCTCGTCCTCATCCCCGTCTACGTCCTCATCGTTACCTCGTTTAAGGGGATGGGCGACGCCGACCCGTCACGCACGTGGATGCTGCCCACCGAGTGGCAGGTATCGAACTGGGTTAAGGCCTGGACGCAACTGTCGCCCGCGCTGGTGCGCACCCTGTCGATGGTGGTTCCCGCCTCGATCATGTCGGCAATGCTCGGTTCAGTGAATGGCTTTGTGCTGTCGCGATGGCGTTTCCCCGGTGCGAACGTGGTGTTCACACTCATCCTGTTCGGGATGTTCATCCCCTACCAGGCGGTGATGATCCCACTGCTCAAACTCATGCTGACAATCCAGATCCCGCAAGGCGTGCCCGCGTTGATCCTCGCTCACGTCGTCTACGGTATTCCGATCACCACGCTGATCTTCCGCAACTACTATGAGTCGGTTCCGATGGAGTTGATCGAGGCCGCGCGTGTGGACGGTGCTGGGATGTTGCGCACCTACTTCCAGGTGGTATTGCCGATCTCGATCCCGAGCTTTGTGGTGGTGCTGATTTGGCAGTTCACCTCGGCGTGGAATGACTTCCTCTTCGCCCTCTTCTTTGGCGGGGGAAGCCGGCGCGGTCCGGTGACCTTGGCGTTGAACAACCTCGCTAACGGCGCCATCATGTCCGACTACGGTGCGTCGATGGCGGGTGCATTGATCGCCTCCGTGCCGACGCTGATCGTCTACATTCTGCTCGGCAAGTACTTCGTTGGCGGGCTGATGTCCGGTTCCGTCAAGGGGTAGCTCGTCGATCCCACTCGCGCACGCGACCGTCGTCCGTCAGGTGATCTCACCGGCAAACGGCGGTCGCGCTGCGTTAGTGTGGCGCCCATGAACGCCACCGAACATGTCCTCACACTCTCGTGCCCCGACCGTCCTGGCATCGTGTACGCCGTTGCCGAGATGATTACCGCAGCCGGTGGCAACATCATCGAATCCCAGCAGTTTGGCGACCCCGACACTCACCTGTTCTTCATGCGCGTCGAGATCGAACTGCCCGCACCCGACGCCCTCGACCACGTTCTCGCCGACTTTGCCAGCCGATTCGACGCGACCTGGGCGCTCGACGAACGAGGGCGAGCACTGCGCACCATCATCATGGTGTCGAAAGACGGGCACTGCCTCACCGACCTGCTCTACCGCCAGCGCAACCTCGACCTCGGAATCGACGTCGTCGCTGTGGTCGGCAACCACCCAGACCTTGCGCCGGTTGCCGAGTTTCACGGCGTGCCGTTCCTGTGCATTCCCGTCACTGCGGACACGAAGACGCAGGCCGAAGCCCAGCTGATGGAACTCATCGACCGCGAAGAGGTCGAACTCGTCATCCTCGCCCGCTACATGCAGATCCTCTCCGACGGCATTTGCCGCCAACTCAGTGGGAAAGTCATCAATATTCACCACTCGTTCCTCCCCTCATTCAAGGGCGCACGCCCCTATCGCCAGGCCTATACGCGCGGCGTCAAACTCATTGGAGCGACCGCGCACTACGTCACCGCTGACCTCGACGAGGGGCCGATTATCGAACAGGACGTGACCCGGGTGACGCACCGTCACACTCCGCGCGACCTCGTGGCACTCGGACAGGACGTCGAGCGACGCGTCCTTGCCCAAGCGGTCAAATGGCACGTCGAACACCGGGTGCTGCTCAACGGGCACCGCACCGTCGTCTTTGACTAAACGGAGCACGCCAAGCGTACAGCGATCGGACACGACCGTCACCCGGCCGGGGAGGTGCGCTACCCTGGGGGTGTCGTGACTGGCGTTGAACAGGTGGAATGACCACCGGGGAGCGACACGGAGGATTCGCCAGCCGCCCGCCTGGGTTGGTTGAATCACCCCGCGAGGCGGGGGACACTACGTGACCAGGGAGGATGTCATGACCCACTCACCCAGTAGCGCGCCGAGCCACTCGACGCCGGCGAACTCGCTCGCCCTCAACTCAATGTCGCTGCGCGAACTTGACCCGGAAATCGACGCTGTCCTCACCGCTGAGCTGACACGACAGCGCGATACGCTAGAAATGATCGCGTCGGAGAACTTTGTCCCCCGTGCCGTACTCGAAACACAGGGGTCGGTGCTGACGAATAAGTATGCCGAAGGGTATCCGGGACGCCGCTACTACGGTGGTTGCGAAGCCGTTGACGTGGCGGAAAATCTCGCCATTGAGCGGGCAAAATCCGTGTTCGACGCCGCCTATGTCAACGTTCAGCCGCACTCGGGATCACAGGCCAATGCCGCCGTCCTCGCCGCCATTGCCGAACCGGGCGACACCATTATGGGGCTGTCACTGGCGCACGGCGGGCACCTCACCCACGGGATTAAAATCAACTTCTCCGGACGCCTCTA
>JAEZVQ010000064.1 GCA_023420745.1 Actinomycetes bacterium | reverse complement strand
ATCTCGAGCGGCACATGCCAGGTGGGGAAACCGGGTGGCAGACGCGTCGGCGTATCTGCGCGGCAGTCAACGACGTATGCCACCGCGCGGCAACGCAGCACGAGCGCTCACATGAGGAGATCGGCGAGCCTGTTGCCGTGGTTGTCGCCCACGGTGCTCTGTGCCGGGTGATTGCCTACTCTCTCGCCGCCAATATCACGGCACCGCTCGTATTCACCTACCCGATGGCGAATGCTTCGACGACGGTGCTCGACTTTTCTCATCACGACACTCGGCGTGTTTGCGGGGAGGAAACACCGCAGTGGATCGACGCAGAGAACCCGCAGTGGCGTCCGTGGCGCGCTCTCACCTGGGGGGATCGCCCGGTTGACGCCTGGGATATGACGCACGCCTCGGATGTCGCGCTCCCGTCACGTCTCGACACTGTGAGATAACGACAGGGGAAATGAGCGCGCTGTGCGATTGGTGACCGTCGATCAGGGGCACCGTGAAATCACAGCGCCGGCGCAATTCCGTCGACGTGTAGCGATGAGACGTGGCGTGCGAACCAGCCGGAGAGAAAACGCTTACAGCACTTTGGAGAAGAACTCGCGGGTGCGCGGATGCGTTGGGTTGTCGATGACATCGCTCGGGTGCCCGTCTTCGACAATGCGACCTGCGTCCATGAACACCACATGATCGGCGACTTCTCGGGCAAATCCGATTTCATGCGTGACAACGATCATCGTCATCCCGTCATCAGCGAGCTCGCGCATGACGGCGAGTACCTCGCCGACGAGTTCGGGATCGAGCGCGGAAGTCGGTTCGTCAAACAGCATGACATCGGGATTCATCGCCATCGCACGAGCAATCGCGACGCGCTGCTGTTGACCGCCGGAGAGCTGTGCGGGGTAGTGTGATTCGCGGTCGGCGAGACCGACTTTTGCCAGCAATTCTCTCCCGCGTGCCTGCGCGGCTTCCTTGGAGATTCCGGCGACGTGAATCGGCGCCTCAATGACGTTGTCGAGTGCGGTCATATGGGGGAAGAGATTGAATCGCTGGAACACCATGCCGATACGGCGACGTTGGCGTGCCTTGTCGCGGTCGGGCAGTTCGTGGAGGACAACGCCGCGCGAACCGGTGACCTCGCGCATCCCGAGCAGTTCGCCCTCGAGGGTAATGCGCCCCGCCGAGATCGTTTCCAAACCGTTGATACACCGCAGCAGTGTCGATTTCCCCGATCCTGATGGGCCGAGCAGCACGCACACCTCGCCACGACGCACCTGCATGGACACGTCGTCGAGGACGTGAAGGTCGGAGAAGAACTTGTGCACGCCGCGGATGTCAACCATCAGATCCGTGTCGGCAACCGGGGCAGAGGAAGTCTCGGATTTCGTCATGGTGTCACGTCCAAGAATCGAGTGGATGTCTGAGAGTGGTCAGATAGAGCCGTGCGCGTCGACTGGTTGCGCGCCCCGCGTTCGTCGTCGGTGGAGAATCCACGTCCGAAATAGCGTTCAATGTAGGTCTGTCCGACCATGAGAATCGAGGTGATGGCGAGATACCAGATCGCCGCGCACAACAGCAGTGGAACTGGGGCGAAAAGTGCCTGCCCCTTGTCTTTTGCCGCGAATGTTAGCTCGAGAATGAAGGGGATTGCCGACACTAGCGACGTCGTCTTGAGCATCGAAATCGTTTCGTTGCCGAGCGGGGGAATGATCACTCGCATTGCCTGGGGCAAAATGATGCGTCGCATAATCAGTGAGCGTTTCATCCCCAGTGCCGTCGCCGCCTCCCACTGCCCGCGGTCAACGGCATTGAGCCCCGACCGGATAATCTCCGACAGGTAAGCACCCTCGTTGAGGGCGAGACCGACAATCGCCATGAGGAATGGCGTGAAATAGGTGGCGGTATTGAAGACCACGAACTCCGGTCCAAAGGGGATGCCGATGGACAGCGTGGGGTAGAGCGTGGGCAGCAGTGACCAAAAAATCAGCTGCGTGTAGATTGGTGTGCCACGGAAGAACCAAATGTAGAACCACGCCACCCAGCGCAGGATCGGATTCGGGGACTGGCGCATGATGGCCATGGTGATGGCCAGAGCGGTTCCGATCACCATCGCCGCAATCGTTAGCACCAGAGTGAAGAACACCCCGACGACGATCGTTCGCGAAAACAGCCACTGCCACACCACAGTCCACTGGAAATTCGGATTGGTGATCAGGGAGTTGATCACCATGGCCGCGATAATCGCCACGAGGACAGCCGATACCCACCGCCCCGGTCGGGGAACCGGGCGCGGGTGGATGAACTCGATGGTGTCCGATATGTCAGACATGAGGAGTGACCTACTACTTCGAGGGGTTGAGTTCGGCGGTGGTCAAGGCTGCGGATTCCGCGCCATACTCGGCGAGGATCTGCGCAAGGTACCCCTGATCCATCAGGTACTGCATGGCCTTGAGGACGGCGTCGCTGAGCTGCGCGTCGGACTTGTTGATGGCGACACCTTGCGGCTCAGATTCGATGACATCACCGATTTGTTCGATTTGCCCGTTGGTACGCGACACGGCGTAGCCGGTGACGGTTGAGTCAGAGAACACCGCGTCATACTGACCGCCGACGAGCTTGGTAATCGCGTCGGTGTTGAGGTCGTGCGGCATGATCGTAATCTCCGCCTTCCCCTGCGCGACACAGTTGTCTGACATTTGCTGCGCGAGGTCAGCTTGGTATGTGCCGGTCTGAACCCCGATGGTGGTACCGCACGGGTTGGCTGGATCGAAACCTGACGGGTTTGACGCCTTGACGGCGAACGACGAGCCGACCTCGATATAGGACACCATATTGACCTGGTCGAGTCGTTCAGGCGTAATGGTGAACGAGGACATCCCGATGTCGAACTTCGATCCCAGTGCGGGAATGATCGTGGGGAATTCCGCGTGCTGTGTTGTCCCTGATTCCAATCCCATGACTTTCGCCAGTGCTTCGACGATGGTGACGTCGTAGCCGATGGGGGTAGTCCCGTCGGTGTCGCGGAACTCAGCGGGCGCATAGTCGGTGGAAGCGCCGTTTCGCAGCACGCCGCGCTGACGAACCTCCTCGGGCACGAGTGCCGCAATCTCGTCAACCGTTTCTATGGTGGAGACGTCGAATGTGGGGGCTGAGTTCGATGCTGAGGCGGAGCCGCTCGGCGTCGCCACATCCGGATCGGAGCACGCGGCCAACGGCAGAGCCACAAGTGTGGTGAGTGCAATGACTGCTGGGATTTTCTTCATGATGACTCCCGGTTTTCCAGTGGTGTGGACACTGTTTTCCCAGTGATGCGGACATTGCCAGTATGCACCAGAATGAATGATTATCCAATCGGTTGGATAAGTATGAGATGGAGTAGACAGTCTGAGGGCGAATGCGGTATGGCACTCAACGTGTACAGATACACTGCTGCCCCGCCTCTCGATTGGAGTCAGTGGAGACGGGGCAGCGAGCGGGTATTGAGGTGAGCAATCCCGGGTGTCAAGGTCAGCGACCGCGCAGCTGGCGTCGCGACAGTTTGGCCTTCGCCGGGTCAATCCCCTTGGGAATCCCGACATTGCGGCGATTCTTCATCGCGTGGAGGCTCTGAGCTACCAGCGGAACTT
>JAEZVQ010000022.1 GCA_023420745.1 Actinomycetes bacterium | reverse complement strand
GCGATGAACCGGTGGCTACGGTACGGCGCCTGTCCTACAACGGTGAGGATCTGTACGAGATTCGCGGCGAGCGCCCCGAACGTTGGGTGCGACAAACAGACTTCACCAATGATGAGGCGGTAGGGTATCTCGCCGACCGACTGGCGCGCGCCGGGGTGGAAGAAGAACTCGTCAAAGCTGGTGCACGAGCCGGTGATGCCGTGGTGATTGGGTCGGTGGAATCCGGTGTCATTTTCGACTGGGAGCCGACGATGACGGCGGGCGCGGAGATGCTCGGTCCTCGCGGTACCGACCTGCGTTTCGATGAGCGACACCGCGCGACCCGTCGTGAGAAGCGAGAACAGTACTACGAGCGCATGGATGCGAAAGCGCGGGCACGTGGCGAACTGCGTGACGAACGCGAACGCGGAATCTGGACGGATCCCGACGAATGAGTGAACGCCGCTTCGACATTACCCGCGCGAGCCAGCATGAGCATCGCGAGATCCCGCGCCGCAAATCAATCGGCATTATGGGTGGCACCTTCGACCCGATTCACCACGGGCACCTCGTTGCTGCTTCGGAAGTGATGGACGTTTTCGGGCTCGACCAGGTGATCTTTGTCCCCACCCAACAGCAGCCGTTCAAGAATGGTCGTCGAGTCACCTCGGCAGAACACCGCTATCTGATGAGCGTGATCGCCACCGCGTCAAATAACCGATTCACCGTGTCGCGCGTCGATATTGATCGGGGTGGGACGACGTACACGATTGACACGTTGAGCGACCTCCATGCTCTCGAACCCGACGCCGATCTCTTCTTCATTACCGGCGCTGACGCGCTTCGCCGGATCCTCGAATGGAAAGACGTCGACAAAATGCTCGAACTTGCGCATTTCATCGGGGTTACGCGTCCGGGGCACCGCCTCGATGCCTCCGGATTGCCGACGTCGGCTGTGTCGCTCGTCGAGGTTCCAGCGATGGCGATTTCGTCGACAGACTGCCGTAACCGCGTGCGACGGGGGCAACCGGTGTGGTATCTCGTTCCCGACGGAGTGGTGCAATACATTGACAAACACCGGCTCTATCGCGATGACGATTCAGCGCTGCTGGACTACTGTGCGCCCGGCGACGACTTCGCCGACGATGAAAAGAACTAAGGACACGACCGACCGATGAGTGAGGATAGCATCACCGTGACGGACAGCATTGACACCACCTCCATGCCGATCGACGATCATGCGCGACGTTTGATTGACGTCCTCGTTGAGGCAGCACACACCATGCAGGGGGAGGAAATCCGCGCGATCACCGTCGGACATCGTCTCGTCTTCACCGACGCGTTCGTTATCGTCACCGCGGACAACACGCGGCTGGCGCGCGCGATCTGTCGAGAGATGGTTGATGCGGCGCTTGAAGCCGGATGGAAACGCCCGCGCGTGGAAGAAACCGATGACGCGACGTGGACGCTACTCGATTTCGGTGACGTCATCGCCCACGTGATGACCGCGGAGGCTCGCGACTTCTACGCTTTGGAACGCCTGTGGGCGGATGGCGCCAGCGTGTCACTGACCCACATCCTCAGTCGTGACAGCGTCAACGCGGCGCCACACCGGTGAAATCACTCGTCGAGGGAAACCATGCCGAACACGGTGATTCTTCTGCGCCACGGGCAAACCGACTTTAACCGTCAACGTCGTGTCCAAGGTCAGATCGATATTGCGCTCAATGCCGACGGTGAAGCTCAAGCGCGAGCAGCAGCACGGGCATTAGCGCTACTTCGACCAAGCCGGGTGGTGAGTTCCGACCTCACGCGTGCCGTCGACACTGCGAGGATCGTCGCCGACCACTGTGGGCTCGACGTCGAGGTGGATCAGCGTTTGCGCGAGCGAGCCTTCGGCGACCTCGAAGGGTTGAGTCTCGAGGAGATGACTCGTGATTTCGCCGATCAGTATCGTGAGTGGAAACGCACGGGAGAGTGCGCAGCTGCGGGGATTGAGAACCGCCGTGACGTCGGGCAACGGATCGCGACAGCGGTGGAGGAGCTGACCGATGAGACCGACGGGGTGATCCTCGTCGTGTCGCACGGCTCGGCATTGACTCAGGGGATGGTGACATTGCTCGGTCTCGATGCGAGTGCCTGGCAGGGGATTGCCGGTGTCGACAACTGCCATTGGAGCGTCCTCACCCGCGCGACACGCCCACCCTACTGGCGCCTCACTGCACACAACCTCGGGGCGGCGCCGCTTCGCTGACTGTCGACGCTTCGCTCACTGTCACCGCTGCAGCAGCGGCTACGGCTCGGGATCGAGCGGCCGCGATGTCGTGATCGCGGGCGAGTGCCACCCCCATACGCCGACCGGTATGGGCATGTGGTTTGAGGAAAATGCGGATATCGTCGCACAGTGTCAATGCGTCGCGAACCCCGAGGTATTCGGGGTTCTTGCACGGCTGTTGTGCTTTGATGACGGCGGAAGCACCGGGGCAGATGAGGTTCGTATCGACAGGGAGCCCGAGAATGGCGCGGGCATGGAGGTCGAACTGGGATTGAAATTGCGTCACCGACGTCACCATTCCGGTATCGTGCGGTCGCGGTGCTACCTCGGAAAAGATGACGTCATCACCGCGAATGAATAGTTCGACACCGAACACCCCGAGCATCATCTCGTCGGGAGAGCTGTCAGCAAGCGCATTGATCACTCGCCGTGCAATGTCGTGGGCGCGGTCGAGAGCGAGCGAACTGATCGGTTGGGGCTGCCACGATTCAACATAGTCACCATGGAGTTGCCGGTGTCCAATAGGCTGGCAAAAGTCGAGGCGGATTGCGGTGTCGGATTCTGCGGGATCGTTGTTGACAGATGGGGTGTTTCGCTGCAGGCTACGCACGGCAATCAGGGTGATCTCAGTATCGAACTCGACGACACTTTCCACGATGACACAGTGTGTTTGTGCGCGCGCACCGCGATTCGCTTCCTCCCACGCACTGTCGATGTCCTCGGGACGATCGATGCGTGATTGCCCGTGTCCCGATGACGACATTGTTGGCTTGACAAAACATGGCAGTCCGATTTCCTCGACCGCGCGGCGGTACTTTGTGAGCG
>JAEZVQ010000199.1 GCA_023420745.1 Actinomycetes bacterium | reverse complement strand
ACTCTCCCCTCCCCTCACCCCGTGGGGTCTGTCTTGCGCGGATTGTGCGACGGGACGGCGCCAATCGGGCGCAAGGCAGAGCCATGGAAAGGAGGAAGGGGGAGAAGAAGCGTGAGAAGAAGAGCCTCTAACCTCGCACGGCGTGTTGAGTCATCGCCTCACCGATCGAGCGTGCCCACTGACGGATCTGCGACCAGTTACGGAAATCACCCTCGACCGCGCCGCCAAGGCGCGCGATCGACCGCTCACGCAGTGACAACTCGCGCGGCCGCAGTCGACCAGCAAATGTGCGGTGCTCGATCGGGGAAATCTTGAGCAACACCGGTCCGACGCGAATCGGATCCTGCAGTGTCCCTCCGGGCACCCCGGAAAGCCCCACCGAAAACGCCCACACCGGCTTGTTTTTCAGCTCCGATGAGTGTTGCGCCACGAAACGGCGCATCACGTCGACCCACTGCGTCATGTACACCGCAGATCCCAACACGATTGCCTCGTAGCTATCAATGCTCGTCACACTCGAGATTTCCACGCTGCGCACCTCGTGCCCTGCTGCGCGCAGCTCGTCCGCCACCACATCGGCGACCTCTTGTGTCGCCCCGTGGCGCGACGCCCAACCAACGAGGACTCTCATCGTCTTCCTCCCCATATTCCCGTCATGCAGCACGACCGCGCATCACCCACCGGGCTAACGTTTCGCGTGACGCACACGTGCGATTCAGCTGGAATTCTTGCCGAAACTCAGCTTCTCAACGCGGCGCCGAAACGTCGATCGACAGCATCAACAATGTCGGCGCGAATCCGCGCTGTCTCCTCCGAGGTCAGCGTGTGATCGGTCGAGCGCATGCGCAGCGCAAACGCGAGAGATCGCTTGCCCTCCTCGATTTGATCTCCGCGATAGTCGTCGAACAACGCAACTGACTCGATGACGTCGCCGCCCGCCGCTTTCATCGCCTCGATAATGCGCGCCACCGGCACCGTTTCGTCCACCACGATGGCGAGGTCTTCTTTCACCACCGGGTACGTCGAAACCGGTACCACCGGAATTGCGTCGGTGCGAATCGCGCGAATCGCCGCATCGAGGTCGATTTCGACAGCGATCGCATGGGCGGGAAGCGCGTAGCTATCGATCACCGTCGGATGAAGTTCGCCCGCGTGACCGATCTCAACAACCTTCTTGCCGCTACGCACGACGAGCACTGCGCTTCGACCGGGATGCCACGGGGCGACCGCTGCGGGATCGGTTGCGGGCTGAGGCAGCGTATCGCTGGCAATATCGCCACTGTCAGCCGGGCGATACGCCGGAGTGAACTCACAGGTGCCGCCGAGTGCCTCAACGACTCGCGCGGCAAGTTCCATGGCGTCAGACCAGTCGTAGTCTCGACCGCTCCCCCACGGTCCCTTCGCGTGATTTACCCCGCCGGCGACGATACCGAGGTGCCACGGCTGCTTCGGTGTTCCCCGGTGGAGAGCCCCGATTTCTTTCGGATGCGGGCGATGCTCCGCACTGGGAATCGGCGCCGCCTCGACGCCGCGAGAACTGGTGACAGTCCCGAGCTCGTAGACCCTCACCGACTCCGCACCGCGCACCGTGTTGCGTTGCGCAACCGACAGCAGGGTGTCAATGATCGAGGTTCGCAGTGCCGGCTCGGATTCAATCAGCGGGTTGCGCAGTCGAATGACGTCGCGCCGAGGATCATCCTCGGGGATTCGACAACGGTCGTGGGCATCGCCGATGAACGGGTAGGAGCTGACCTCAACCAGCCCCGCATCGGCGAGTACCTGCGCGACGCGTCGACGCCGCGCCATCGACGGCGGCAGACCGGCGCCAGCGATTGCCTGAGGCATCACCGGTTCAATGCGATCGTAGCCGTCAAGACGAGCAATTTCTTCGACGAGGTCACACGGCTGGGTCAGGTCGGGTCGCCAGCTGGGGGCGGTGACGTCAATGGCTTCGCCTGCCTCCGTCACCTCGCAACCAATCATGGTGAGTAGCTCGACAACGCGTTCACGCGAATAGGCGACACCGGTGAGACGCTGAGGTTCGTCAATGCGCATCCGGATCGGCTGGCGTTCACAGGTGTCACGGTATTCGTACATTGCATCGTCGGCGACACCCCCACCGTATTCGACAAGGATGTCGACCACGCGCTGAATCGCCACCGGTGGAAGCTCAGGATCAACGCCGCGTTCAAAACGCTTACCAGCCTCCGACGGAAGCTTGTGGCGCCGAATCGAGCGAGCCACGCTAATCGCATCGAAATGCGCGGCTTCGATGAGGACGTCTCGCGTGGTGTCGCTGACCTCGGAATATGCGCCCCCCATCACACCGGCGAGCCCGAGGATACGCGCCCCCTCGTTTCCGTCAGGCGAATCGGAAATGAGGAGGTCTTCAGTGTCGAGCGTGCGCTGCACGTCATCGAGGGTGCGCAATGTTTCCCCAGCACGTGCGCGCCGCACAACGATCGGCGCCGCGAGATCATTGAGATCGTAGGCATGGAGTGGCTGCCCGAGGTCGAGCATGACGTAGTTCGTGGCGTCGACGGGAAGGGAAATCGAGCGCATTCCCATCGATTCCAAGCGTTGCACTATCCACTGC
>JAEZVQ010000188.1 GCA_023420745.1 Actinomycetes bacterium | reverse complement strand
CCATTCGTCGACGTCGCGAATGCACCTCATGTCGACGGCGCTTCACCACGATCGAAACGACGAGCTTCTCGGTTATGAAACGATCCGGGGTTGTCGAACCGTTTTCTCGTGACAAGGTGATTGCCGGGGTTCGCAAAGCCTGTCAGGGGCGTCCGGTCGACGACCATTCACTCGCTCTCCTCGCCAACGCGTCGAAGAGCAGCTACGAGTTTCCGGAGCCTCCGTCGTCTCCACTGACGAAGTGGGGAAGGCGATCCAGCCATTCCTCCGTGAGCTCGACGAAGTGGGCTACCTGCGTTTTGCCTCGGTGTACTCGGCATTTCAGTCGCTGTCCGACTTTGAAGCCGCAATCGCCTCGCTGCGCGCTGACCGTGAAAACGGTCGCGAAAACGGGGGATCATCTTCCTCGTCGTCAGTCGATTTCTCGTAGCGTGCCCGCGCTTGCGGTGCTCGTGGTTCCCGATACGTCCGCTTCCGACGCATCTGCGTTCGATACCGTCACGGTGGGAGCGGGCTCAGCGGATTCAGGTTCGGTGGATCCGCGCTCATCGGGGGTGGATGTAGCCGCGTTCATCCACGTCGAGCGCAGGTCGCGAATGCGATCTGACGCAGCATGGGTCGTCGCCTCAACCTGCTCGGATAGGTCAGACAACTGTTGACGCGCCGCCTCGGTGCCCGCGCGAAGTTTTTCACGGAGGTCAACGGTCGATTCGCTCAACCGTTCGCCCGCATCGACGAGATAGTCGCGCACCTTGCGTCGCATCACCTTGCCAATCTGGGAGCGCGGCAACTCAGTCAAGATGACGATTTGGCGGGGGAGTGCGTAGTGTGAAATCGACTGTTCTGCCCACCGTCGCACATCCTCCAGGGTAACTGTTGCTCCCGCTTCGAGGATCAGTGCCGCCACCACTGCCTCGCCGTTGACGCCACGCGGCAAACCAACCACAGCAACATCCTCAACACCGGGCATTGAGCGAACCGCATCCTCGACTTGCGAGGGGTAGATGTTGAAGCCACCGGAGATAATCAGCTCCTTGCGACGGTCAGCCATCACCACGAAACCGTCATCGACGCGCACGAGGTCGCCGGTGCGCAACCAACCGTTGTGGAACGCCGCTTTCGTCTCTTGCTCGTTGTCCCAGTAGCCGGCAAAAACCTGCGGACCGCGCACGAGGAGCTCGCCGACTTCTCCGTCAGCAACGTCGGTGTCGGGATCGTCGGGGTTGACGATCCGAATCTCCGTCGACGGGAAGGGAATGCCCAGTGTTGAGGCGCGCCGCCCCGACGACAGTGGTGAGCCGAGGATCACCGGTGATGCCTCGGTCATGCCGTACCCTTCGACGAGCAGCCCGCCGGTCGCTTCCTCCCAGCGTCGAGCGAGATCGGGGTCGAGTATCATCGCCCCGGACAGCGCGTAGGCGATAGACGAGAGGTCGGTCGGCGTGTCGCGCACGCCGGTAAGGATACGGTCGAACATCGGTGCCACGCCGATAAAGAACGTACAGGGTAGGCGGCGCTGAGCCTCGAGCAGCATTGGGACGTCGAATTTTGGCAGCAGGGCAATCGTTGCGCCCAGGTGAATGCCGGCAAAGAGGCTGACGCACAGACCAAAAGCGTGGAACAGTGGGAGTACCGCGTAGAACACTTCCGCTCCTTCGTGGAGGGCGGGCACCCATGCCTTCGCTTGCGCATTGTTGGCACCGATTGAGCGGTGGGTGAGCATCACTGCTTTCGGCGTTCCCGTAGTCCCACCGGTGTGGAGTAGGCAGGCGACATCGTCAGCGGTTGCCGGACACTCACCCGTCCACGGCGTGGCTTCGGCCACCGCGAGATCCCAATCCTGCGCCCACGCGGGCGTGGGGGCGCTCATCTGTGCGCGCTTGGTGCGCGCTGCCTCAATCGGCATCCGAATGAGGATGCGGTTGACGAGCCTCAGCGCCTTCGTCATGTCGACGGTGAAGATCGAGCGTGCCTTGACAATAGATTGATCAATCGAATCGCACACATTCGACCACACGATGACGACCGAGGCGCCTGCGCGTTTGAGCTCGTGGGATAGTTCCTCGCGCGGCGAGAGCGGGTTGGTCTCAACGGCAATTGCCCCGAGCGACATGATGGCGTACAGGGCGATGACGTGCTGAGGGCAGTTGGGCAAGGTAATGCCCACGCGATCCCCGCGGCGCACCCCGGCGCGACGCAGCACCGTCGCCGCTTTGCGTACGCGGCGCACCAGTTGCGCGTATGTGATTGAGGACGCGAAGAAGTCGAGTGCCACTCGGTCGGGGTAGCGTTGAGCGACCTCGTTGAGGGTCTGCGGCAGCGTGCGGTCATCACACTCCACGACGTAGGGCACGCTCGGCGCGTAGGACTCGCGCAATCGTTGCGTGAGGGGTTGTTCGTCAGACACAGGTGTGTGCGCGTTCATCGTTTCTTCCCCGATCCGATGCTTACGTATCCGTAACTTACGTTAGCGTATCTTACGGGTCGGTAGGAAACTGGAGGTGGGCGTGGCGCGCCGCCGGCAAACCGTCACACACCGGTGCCCGGCGTGCTCATCCACCGCAGTCGAATGGTCTCGCGCAGCCCCTCAATGGCGGCGAGCGCCTCGGCAGGAAGGTCAGAAGAAATATCGGTGAGCGCATATCCCACCGCCCCGGATGTCGACAGAATCTGCGCGTCAATATTGGCACCGTACTCGGCGAACGTCTGGTTGATTCGCGCGAGCACACCGGGCGTATTGTGATGAATCAACGCCACCCGGTGGCGTGACTGCGGCGTCGGCGCCAGCGTGAGATTCGGCAGATTCACCGACATGTCGGTGGACGCGTTGCCCACGTAGTCGCAGATCTTTGAGGCAACAAACATCCCGATATCGAGCTGCGCCTCCTCAGTTGACCCACCCACATGCGGGGTGAGGATGACGTTATCCATACCAATCAAGGGGGAGTCAAACGGATCCCCGTTCTGCTTCGGCTCCGACGGAAATACGTCGATGGCCGCGCCGCTGAGGTGACCGCTGGTCAGCGTCTCGACGAGCGCATCGAGGTCGGTCACGAAACCGCGGGAGAGATTGATAAACGCCGCTCCCGGTTTCATCGCCGCGAATTGTTCGGCACCAAAGAGTCGCCGGTTACGCGAGGCTCCATCAACATGAACCGACACGATGTCGGCGACCTTGAGCACCTCACGCATCGACTCCATGCGCTGAGCATTGCCCAGGGCGAGTCGCTGCGCGGTGTCGAAGAAAACGACACGCATCCCCATTGCCTCGGCAAGCACTGACAGCTGAGTGCCGATACTGCCGTAACCGATAATGCCGAGTGTGCGCCTGCGCACCTCATGTGCCCCATCGGCCGACTTATCCCACACCCCGCGGTGCAAGCGTGAGTTCCGAACCGTTAGCCGGCGCGTCAACGCGATAATCTCAGCAACAGCGAGTTCCACCACCGAGCGGGTATTGGAATACGGTGCGTTGAACACGGCAACCCCGCGTGCCGTCGCCGTATCGAGAGCAATCTGGTTCGTCCCGATACAAAACGCGCCAACGCACATCAACTGTGGATTGGCGTCAATCACCGCCTGGCTGACAGTCGTTTTCGACCGAACTCCGACGATGTCAAACCCGTCGAGTGCTGCGATGAGTTCCGATTCATCCATCGCACCTCGGTGGCGCACGACCTCAATGTCGTGCTCGGCAAATACGTGATCCGCACTCGGGTGCGGGTTCTCCAGCAGCAGCGCACGTACCATGCCTCTATCGTGGCAGGGGGCGGCGAGGTCGTGCCGGTGGTTCTCATCACGTGGGATTCATCGCGACTGACCTGGTCAGGGATGCTGCGCTCGCAGCGCATGGAGGTGAAGATCCTCGGCGACAATGTGGAGACGCTGCGTTGGCCGAGTCATTGCCACGTAGATGTCGCCGGGGTTGGACGCGGCGATGCGATCGGGGTCGACGAGAATGACAGTGTCAAACTCCAGCCCCTTCGATTGCACGGGCGTGAGCGTGATGATGCGGTCATCGAGGCTCGATGGCGCAGCGTCACGAAACACCGGTGAGGAGGCATCGGCGATCACCGCGATCCGCCCCATTCCCTGACCCACATGGGTATCGAGCCACTGTTCCTCCTGCGCAGCAATCGCGGCAATCGAGGGGGAATCGACCGCGACACCGAGGGATACTACATAGGCGTCGTCGCGATCTCGCGCGGCACGCACAGGAAACACCACCGGATCCTCGAGCTCCTCCATCACCGCGCAGGCACGGTTGAGAATGGTGGCCGGCGTGCGGTAGGACACGGTGAGCACCGCCTCGCTGTCAATATAGGGGGCAGCAGGACCGAGCAGCGGGCGCCACGCGTCCACCCGCTGCGACGAGGAACGCTGATCGAGATCCCCGGTCACTGTGAAAGACCGCGCCGGGCATCGGCGCACAATCGCATGCCACGCCATCGGGGATAGCTCCTGCGCTTCGTCAACGATGACATGACCGTAAGCCCATTGGCGGTCGCGCGCCGCATGATAGGCCACGTCGCGCGGCCCGTCCGGGGCTTGCGAACGCTCGGCCAGAATCTGTGCGCTGACGATCCCTCCGCCGAGCTCCATCGCGGTCATCGCATCACCAGCGGAGGCCACCGCGCGCTCGCGTTCACGCTCACGCCGCGCCACCTCCGTCGAGGCGGTCGGCAGTGGTCCGAGTAGCTCTTCGAGCTCGTCGAGGATGGGAATGTCGCTGACTGTCAAAGCCGCACCGCGCTCACGGGCGAGAAGGTCTCGCTCCTCGCTGCTGAGCATCGGCGCACACTGGGCGAGGAACTGCGGATTTGCCCACAGCTTTTCCAACACCGCGAGTGGCGAAACCGGAAGCCACGCGCCGTTAATCGCGCGGCGCGCCTCGCGTGAGGAACGAATATAGGAGTGATACCACGACAAATCCTCGCCCGACGACGCCTGAGCATCCATTTGGCGAGCCAGGGCATTCATCAGCTCGAGGGCGAATCCCTCCCACGCTTCGTTGTGCGGCGCCCTCGAGCGTCGTGCATTGGTTCGGGCACGCTTGACATCCTCACGGCGCAGCACCACCTCGTAGCCCGCCACTCGCAGCGCGGTGTCATCGGGAATGCGTTCATACGAGCGCACCGCCTCGCGGCAAATCTCCACCCAGTCAATGCGCCCCTTGATCTGCACCACCGCTTCGGATTCGTGGGCGACACCGCGGTAGCCGGGAACGAGGTCAGCAATCGTCGTCGCCACCACCCCGGATTCGCCGAGCGAGGGCAGCACTCGGTCGATATAGGACAGGAATACTCGCGACGGGCCAATAATCAGCACCCCCGAGGATTCGAGGCGCGCTCGCTCCGCGTAGAGCAGGTAGGCCGCGCGGTGGAGTGCCACGGCAGTTTTGCCCGTTCCCGGGCCACCTTGAATCAACAGCAGCCCGGTGGAGGGGCGGCGAATAATCGCATCCTGTTCGGCTTGGATGGTGGCGACAATGTCGGACATCCGCCCGTCTCGCGCGGCACCGAGCGCCGCCATCAGTGCCCCTTCGCCCTGAAATGA
>JAEZVQ010000185.1 GCA_023420745.1 Actinomycetes bacterium | reverse complement strand
GCGTCTTCCCGGTTGCGGTGACTACACGGCAAGTGCTGTCGCGACCTTCGCTTACGGTGAGGCTGTTCCCGTCATTGACACGAATGTGCGCCGTGTTCTCGCTCGAGTTCTCGGCGGAGTTGCCGCGCCCGCGTCGAGTACGCGCAGAGTTGATCGGGAGCGGGCGGTCATTCTCATGCCACCGGCGCCCGGCGGCAAGGATCGTTTGTCCGGAACAGTTGAGCACACAGTTAACGACGCGGTCAACGGTTCGGTCGAGTGGTGTTCAGCGATCATGGAGTTCGGTGCCCTGCACTGTGTCGCGCGAACTCCGAAGTGCGACGAATGCGTGATTTCGCAGTGGTGCCGGTGGCGTCACCACGGGTATCCCATGCTGCGTGAAGGTCGGCAGGTGACCCAGGCGTGGCACGGCACTGACCGGCAGCTGCGTGGTCGGGTGATGGCGATGCTCCGTGCAGCTCATCAACGCAAGCAGTCAGTCGTGTCAATCGAGGACGCGATCACCGCAGCCACTGATGAGCACGGCGATCATGCTCGTGCTCGCCGGATCATCGCCGCACTCGAATCCGATGGGCTGATTGAAATCCTCGACGGGGCGATCGCATTCCCTAGCTAACACCTACCTCCCCTACCCAATTCGTAGGCTCTGTCTTGTACAGGATCCGCAACGGTGCGTCACAGATTCTGCGCAAGACAGAGCCTACAGAGGAGGGAGGAATGTCCGGGCTGGGGTCACAGGCGCCGGTGACGCTCCCAGCAGGAGGTGTGCCAGTGGCGCCGGGTCTCCACACCGGTATCCCAACCGAATGGCGCACTGTCGCGCCACGCCACCACGTGTGCCGTACCGACAGTCACCTCGCGAAAACACCCGGGACAGGTATAGGGCTTCTTCGCAGCCGACACATGCTGCACGACGTAGGTGTTGTCGCCGTGGCTGACGCTTCGCGGCAGCGACCGCAACCGCCCCATGTGGAGAGGCACGTGACCGCCACGATAGTCACGTTTCCGCGAGCGCTTCCCTTTCACGCCTCGCGAACAAACTCCGCACCGGTTCGGAACACGCGTTGCGGGTGGAGAGAATCGGAGGTAACGAGGACATCGGCGCGTTTGCCAACCGCGAGACTTCCGATGGTGTCGTCACCGAGGATGCGTGCCCCTTGAGCCGATGCCATATAGACGACGTCGACGAGCGGCATATCGACCTCCGATACCAGCAAACGCACCTGATCGATGAGGTGCGACGTCCCGCCGGCGATGGATCCACCGTCAGCGAGACGCGCCACCCCGTGATCGACGATCACCGCCTGAGGACCGAGCTCGTAGTGACCATCGGCCATGCCTGCTGCCGCCATCGCGTCGGTGACGAACACGATCGCATCCCGCCCAATCGTCTCGTACACCGCACGCACCATCGAGGGCGCGACGTGGACACCGTCAGCAATCAGTTCGAGGATCGCACCGTCCCTCGCCGCGTCAGCGATGAACTCGGGAATCGGACCGGGATCCCGGTGGTGGATCGGGCGCATTCCATTGAACAGGTGAGTCGCGGTGACCTGCGCCGAACGCGGCGACGGCGTGGCAGCAAGTTTTTCACGCGACCACCGGAGTGCCGCTCGCACGTCGTTGGGACCAGCATCAGTGTGCCCCCATGATGGCAGTGCGCCGCCGTCAATGAGAACGTCCCCCACTGAGCCGTCACCGAAAGCCCCCGGCTTTTCCGGTGCCACGGTCATCGTCACGCAATAGCCATCGCAGATGTCGAGCAACTCGTTGGTCAGTTGCGGATCCGGGTCAATAATGTAGGTCGGATCCTGGGCGCCACAGCGCGCCACTGACACAAACGGCCCCTCGAAATGGATTCCCGCGAGTTCTCCATCGCGGCACAACTGGGTCAAAGTCACTGCGCGCGCACGCAGTTCACCAGGCTCAGCGGTGACAGTTGAGGCAACCAGCGAGGTCGTCCCGTGGGCGCGGTGTTCGTGAACTGCGGTCAGTGCCTGCTCAGCGGTTTCCGCATTCGGGAACGACTCCCCCGCACCCCCATGACAGTGAACGTCAACGAGACCGGGAAGAATATAGCCGTCGACGATCGTTGCCTGTGATTCGGCGTCGGGGTGCGACGCGAAAACCTCAGCAGCCGCGCCCACAGCTTCGATCGTGTCAGAAAAGATCAGCGCACCATCACCGATGACGGCATGAGGAGTAACGATTCGTCCGCGAAGCACCGTGCGTTCAGCCATATCTCTATTGTCCCCCCTTGCCCTCGCCTCACGCAACGACCGCTACGGCTGTATGACACCTAGCGAACGCCGGCATCGACAGTCGCGCTCGTCAAAACAGTCGCGAGGCAACGTCGTCGATACCGCGCATCGCGTCGTAGTCGAGGATGAGGCACTCAATACCGCGATCCTCGGCGAGGACACGTGCTTGGCGGGTAATGCTTTGGGCGGCAAAAATCCCTCGAAGACCCGACAGTAGCGGATCTCGCCCCATCAGCTCGAGGTAGCGGGTGAGCTGCTCAACCCCGTCAATTCCGCCGCGCCGCTTGACTTCAATCGCCACCGGCAGGTCGTGGGGGTCGCGAACCAGCAGGTCGACCGGGCCGATCGCTGTGGGGTATTCGCGGCGCATCAACCGCCATCCTGCACCAAGAATCTCCTCGACCTGGTCGGCAAGCAGCTGCTGAAGATGCGACTCGACGCCGTCCTTTTCTAAACCGGGGTCGACGCCGAAGGCTTCATTAATGTCGACGTCAACCTCGCCCAGTCGAATCACGAGCGTGTCGTTACTCTTTCCCGCCTCGACAATCCAGCGCTCACGGATGCCAAGCTCCCGTTCATCGTCACTCGGTTCTTCAATGCGCAGTGAACACGGTGCGCTCATCCAGTTTGCGGGCTTGTAGGAGCCGCCGTCGGTGTGGATGAGCACCGATCCGTCGGCTTTGATCATAATCAGACGCTTCGCCATCGGCAGGTGAGCATCGAGACGACCGGAATAATCAACCGAACAGCAAGCAATGACGAGTCGCACCAGGCTACCCTAACGCACTGACGCGCACGCCGGCGAATGTCGGTATGTCAATCATGCAGAGGCTAGTAATGATAGCGGTGGAGTGGCTCCGAGGATTCGACCCACGAGACCAGCCCGTTGTACCACTCTTCACGCATGGCGAACTGAACAACCTGCCCATTTGACGTCACTTCAACGACGACATTATCGGCGTCCTTACTGATCGGTGTTGACACACGCATCCCCAGCCGCGGCAACCGCAGCTGGGGACCGTAGAAAAAACCGACGAGGCGAAACCACTGGAGATCGTCGCGCCCGAAACGTGCCAGACCGGACGACCAACCCGCACCGAGATCCGGGCGCATCCAGCAGTCGAACGTCCCGACGATGCGACCGATCATACGTAAACGGATGAGGAGGATGAGACAGGCAACCACCGCCACGGCGAGGATGAGAAGGATCAAAGCAATGATGATGCTGAGCGCAGACATGGCGACGATCTCTCCTCTCGCACGAACGGTGTAGTGTTCCTACTCTACTCCCGTTTGGCTCCGTCTCAGCTGCCGGCGACGATCTCAGCAGATTCGCACACGATGGTGACGAAATTCGAGTCGACCGACACGAAACCACCTGAGGTGTGGAATGCCATCGGATCACCGCCCTCGACAGCGATTCGCCCGCGCCCCTCACGCAGGACGGCAAGAATCGGCGCGCGATTGACGAGGATTCCGAGTTCACCCTCAATTGCCGGGACACTCACCGAGGTGGCGACCCCGTGCCAGAGGCGCTCCGTTCGCGTGACGACCTCGACTTGGAGATGTGTCGCTGACGACGCCATCTCAGGCCTTCTCCAGCTCACGCCAGGCGCGTTCGAGATCCTCGATCCCGCCGATATTGAAAAACGCTTGCTCGGGAATGTGGTCGTAAACGCCTTCGGTGATGCGCTTGAACGCCTCAATGGTTTCGTCGAGGGGCACCGTCGAACCGGGAACGCCGGTGAATTTCTCTGCCATGTAGGTGTTTTGGCTGAGGAACTGTTCGATACGCCGCGCACGCGCAACCGTGATCTTGTCCTCTTCGGATAGCTCGTCAACACCGAGAATGGCGATGATGTCTTGGAGCTCCTTGTTCTTCTGCAGGATCGACTTCACACGCGTCGCCACCTGGTAGTGTTCCTCGCCCACGTAGGTCGGGTCGAGGATGCGCGAGGTGGACGCCAGCGGGTCAACCGCCGGGTACAGACCGCGCGAGGCGATTTCACGGGAGAGTTCCGTGGTTGCGTCGAGGTGAGCGAAGGTGGTCGCCGGAGCGGGGTCGGTGTAGTCGTCAGCGGGGACGTAAATCGCCTGGAGTGAGGTAATCGAGTGCCCACCCGCGGAGGTAATACGTTCTTGCAGTTGCCCCATTTCGTCGGCGAGATTCGGCTGGTAGCCCACGGCTGAGGGCATGCGCCCCAGCAGCGTCGAGACTTCCGAGCCGGCCTGGGTGAAGCGGAAAATGTTGTCGATAAAGAGCAGCACATCCTGGTTTTGCACGTCGCGGAAGTACTCCGCCATCGTCAAGCCGGTCAGGGCGATACGCAAACGCGTGCCCGGCGGCTCATCCATCTGACCGAAGACGAGTGCGGTCTTGTCAAACACGCCCGCGTCTTCCATCTCGTGGATGAGGTCGTTACCTTCGCGGGTGCGTTCCCCAACCCCGGCGAATACCGACACACCACCGTGATCCTGTGCTACGCGTTGGATCATTTCCTGGATGAGCACCGTCTTGCCCACACCGGCGCCACCGAAGAGACCGATCTTCCCACCCTGAACGTAGGGAGTGAGCAAGTCGATGACCTTGATGCCGGTTTCAAACATCTTCGTCTTCGACTCGAGTTTGTCGAAATTCGGCGGCTGGCGGTGGATCGGCCAACGTTCAGTGACTTCCAGCGTCTCCCCCTCGGCGAGGTTGAGGCATTCGCCGGTGACGTTAAAGACTCGTCCCTTAGTGACGTCGCCGACAGGGACGGTGATCGACTCTCCGGTGTCAACAACGCGAGCGCCGCGCACCAGACCGTCGGTCGGTTTGAGGGCAATGGCGCGCACGAGGTTGTCACCGAGGAACTGCGCAACCTCGAGGGTCATCGTCGTTGCCTCGCCGCCTGACGTTGCCGCCACTTCAACATGAAGGGCGTTGTACATCGCCGGCATCTGATCCGGTGGGAACTCAATGTCCACCACCGGTCCGATGACGCGGGCGATGCGGCCCGTGCCCGGTGTTGTCACGTTGTGTTCAGTCATCGTGGTGTGTCCCTCCTGCGTCATCAGCCGTTGGCCAAAGCATCGGCGCCAGAAACAATCTCAGTAATCTCGTTCGTAATCTCGGCTTGTCGCGCAGAGTTCGCCAAGCGCGTGTAGTTGCGGATCAGTTCTTCCGCGTTGTCGGTTGCCGTGTGCATCGCTCGCTGACGTGAAGCCAGCTCCGATGCCGCCGCTTGAAGCAGCGCGTTGCGGATGCGATTCTCCACGTAGAGCGGAAGCAGCGCGTCGAGAACGGAGCTCTCGTCGGGCTCAAATTCATAGGTCGGCTCTGCAGCTTCCTGGTCATCGACCTCGCCGAGTTCACTTTCGCGTTCCTCGTCCGCCTGCGGAGTATCGACGACGGTGAGCGGCATCATCTGTCGGATCTCCGGCACCTGCACGACCATGTTCTTAAATCGGGTGAATACGAGGTACACCGCGCTGATCCCACGCGACGGATCGGGGTCGAGGAAGGCGTTGAGCAGCACCTGCGCCATCTCGTGGATTGCCTCTTCACTCGGCGCGTCTGACTGCCCTTCCCATGACCGCTCGATTTGCCGTCCGCGGAATCGGAAATAGCTGGCTGCGCGTCGCCCTGAAGTGTAGAGTACCGGCTCTTTACCTTCGCCCTGGAGCTGTTCAATGAGTCGCTCGGTTTCGCGAAGAATCGTTGCCGAGTAGGCGCCGGCCATCCCTCGATCAGAGGTAACCGTGACGATGGCAACGCGGTTGGTGTCCTCGCGCACGCTCGTCAACGGGTGATCGAGATGCCCGTGGAGAGCAACCGCAGCCACCGCCTGCGACAGCGCCTTCTCATAAGGACCGGCTTGGGTAGCCAGTCGCCGCGCTTTCCCGATACGTGACGCGGCAATCAGTTCCATCGCGCGGAACACTTTTTTCAGTGTCTGCGTGGAGCGGATTCGCTGCTTGTAGATTCGCTGTTGACCGCCCATCGTCAGGCTTTCTTATTCCTCACGATTTGTTCTTGCGTCATCGCGGCTTCAACCTCACCGGCGTCGCCCTCGCTGCCCAGCCCCTCCGAGGATACGAATGAGTGGTGGAAGGCTTCCACCCCGGCTTTCAACGCCGCCTCAGTATCGTCCTCGAGGAGACCGGTTGAGGCGATCGTCGCCAGCACTTCGGTGCGTGAGGCGAGGTAGTCGAGCATTCCGCGTTCAAATCGCGACACGGAAGCCACCGGAATGTCGTCGAGATACCCGTGAGTACCCGCCCAAATCGAAGCAACCTGTTCGGGTA